>JASEGU010000005.1 GCA_030017835.1 Actinomycetota bacterium
GGTTCCCTCTCTATCTTGAGGAACCATGAGGTGAAGGCCTCCCACCCTGGTTATCAGGGTACGGGGTTTGTATCCGTTTCGCATGCCCCTTCTTTTAAAGGTGCGCTCGTATGGTTCTGCCCCAAGGTGCTCGGTCATCTCGTACTCAAGTGTTTGCTGGGCCATGAACTCTAGCATCTGTCTTAAGGGGTTATCACCTCCGGATTTAAGGATTACTTGTATTGCCTCCTCAATCGTTATATCCTTTTTCTTAGCCATCGTTACTCCTTTCGATAAGAGATTTGTTGATGCTTTTCCCTTATCTTGGAGGACGATGGCTCTCTTTGTCAAAGAGCTATAGGTGTTATATCCTTTTTACAGAAGTTTAAGGGCACGGCCGTGGGAAGCGGGATGGGTAGAAGTCTTTGAGGATTCAAGTGTAAATCCCTTTCGGCCCTTGAATCCTTGACTCCTTGACTCCTGCACTTTTTGACCGCTCGGCTCCTTGGATCCTGCTTTTCACGGAGACTGGGACCTGGGGGCTGGCTCTGAGATCAGCGATTAAGAGTTGATGTTTAGCCTGTATCTTCTTGCGGCTAGGCGAACGAGTCTTCCGCTCGCCTTCCATCGTTCTAGGCGCTGCTTATCTAGCCTTATTAAAAGATCTCTTTCTTTTTTATCACGCATTTTTGAAGAGGGCGACCTTTTGAGACCCAGCTTAACACTTGTCCTTAAAAATTCCTTTCGTCTCTTCAGATAGTCCTCGTATTTAACAGTCTTCATCGACTTTAAGTTCCCCTCTAAGCTCAGCTAAGGCCCCTTTGACCTTCTCCGTTTCAGCCCTCTCTTCGATATAATCCCAATCGATTTCAGATAAGTGGAGCATCATAAGTTCCTTAGCCCACTCGCCATCGCCTTTTGATTTCCAGTGGACACAGGCGTTAAGACGATCGATTATCAGGTCTTCAACACCTAAAATGTAAACTCTTAGGTCTTCTATTTCCACCTCATATATCCTTTTGAGCTGTTCCGGCTCAAGATAGCTCGCGGGGGCTTCTATAACGATATCAAATTCTTCGCTTATCCAATGTCTGCCTTCTTTGCTAAAGCCCCAATCCTTCAAAATGATGTCTATAGGTTCTGTGGGAGCAATAATATCGATATCGGCTGTGGCATAACCGCCGGCGGTATAGAACTCGACGGCATTGCCCCCGATTATTATGGGTTTTATGCCACTCGGCTCAAGGGCCTTGGTAAGCAGCGCCATAAAGAAGAGCCTCTTGGTAAGGGGGTCCTTCTCCCATTTTACCCTCTCCAAACCCTGCCCGCCCTTTTTAGCGGACGCCTTATCCAGCCAGAGGGCAACGTCGTCCTCTCTGAACCGATATTGGCCGCCGACTTTTAGTGAGGGTATCTCGCCCCGCTCTATCATGTTGTAGATGGTGCGCTCTGTTACGCCTAAATATTTTGCTAATTCTTTAACGCTCATCAATTTTTCCATGTTTTCTCTAAGCTATATTTAAAGATAAATTTCGGTAAAATGCAAGAAGATTTATGAAAATATATGAAAGAAAGCGGTGATGGCGATTGGCTTTTGGAGTTGGGAGTTGGGAATGGGGGCTGTTCTTGCACATAAAAATAAAATTGTATTTAAAAGCCTGGAGGCTGAAGGCTGGAGGCTGGCCGATTGATTACAGAAGCTCGAAAAAATCGTCCAGATTGATTTCAGCGTCTTTTAAGATGCTCTTTAGGATTTTTGGATGGAGAACCTTTGCGCCGTGGAAAGGGATTGTTACCCGCTTGCCCTTCTCATTTTTGTATATCATGTGGCTGCCGCTCTGTCTGGCAAGCGAAAAACCTATCTTTTCAAGAACTTTTATCGCCTCTGAAGCGGTAAGGCGGGGCAATTTTGGGCTCATACGGCTATTTCGACCTGGGTCAAGCTTACCATTTCTGAAGAAGGGATATCCTCTTGGGCGCTCAGCCTGTCTTCTATATGAAGACGGATCGCGTCCTTGATATTCTCGAGAGCCTCTTCGTAAGTCTCCCCTTGAGCGTAACAGCCTTGAAGCTCTGGAGAATAGGCGAAGTAACCGTCGGAGTCTCTCTCAACCACCACAGAAATCTTATATTTTTTCATATCGACCTCTCTTCTTTTGGGCAGAGACGGAATTTGCGTTCACCGGTAAAATAGAATTTGATTTTAAGCTTAAAGTCATATTTCGGCAAGATGGTTGGGAGGCTGGAGGGCTCAATGATTTTAGGATTCTAGGGTTCAAGTGAAAGCCCTTCGGAGTCGGGAGTTGGGAGTTGGGAGTTGGGAATGGGTTGCTGGAGGCTGGCTTGTGGCTGGAGGCTGGCGGCTGGCTTATGACGGCTAACTTAATGTTTGTTACTATTTTTTGCCTATGATATGCTTTTAGTCAAGTTTTACAGCGCAAACAGGGAGGTTTCAATGAAAACCAAAACGCTTACAGCGGTGCTCCATCGCGAAGAGGACCTCTATATCGTGGAGTGCCCAGAGATCGGAACAGTCAGCCAAGGCAGAACGATAGAGGAGGCCTTGGACAACCTTAAAGAGGCGACCGAGCTTTATTTGGAGGAGTTTCCCGATATCGTGATCGAAAAACCCCTTTTAACCACCTTCGAAGTAGCAGTTAATGCCTAGTTTAAGAAAGGTTTCAGGCGTATAATGCATCCAGGCATTGAAGCGCCTCGGCTTTGAGCAAATCCGACAGCGCGGAAGCCATGTAATCTTAAAAAAATCGACTCAAAACGAGGTTACCGGCTGCGTGGTCCCGATGCATGATGAGCTGAAGATAGGAACGCTGCGTGGAATCCGACAAGCTCGCCAAGGTTGATCCGGTTGATTTTATGAAAAACCTGTAAGTGGGGAGCTTGGAGGCTGAAGTCTGCTAGCCGCTAGCTTACATATAAGCTTTTGAGCGGTGCTTAACACGGATTATCGTCACCACATTATCCTGGTCATCTATCACATAGAGAACTCGATAGTCACCACAGCGCACCCGCCACTCCTGCCCAGTGGTCAGTTTTTGAGACCCGGCCGGCCTTGGTTGATGACCAAGTGAGCGAATTAGCTGCGTCAAACTTGCGCGAACGGAAGGCGACAATTTTATTATATCTTTTTGAGCGCGCTTCTTTATCTCAATCCGGTACACTGGCCTTGCCCTCTACGGAGGCGATGAAATCATCAAAGCCGATGGCCGCCTCCTTCTCAGCCAGCCTGAAATCGTTGATGTCTTCCAGATCTTCAAGTAAATCTACTAAATAATTGTATTGATCGATGTCGACCAGAACGGCCCTGGGACGGCTGTATTGAGTGATAAATACGGGCTTCTTATCTTGAGAGAGCTCTTTTAGGATCGTGGAGATGTGATCACGAACTTCACTTGAAGGAAGAATCTTTACGCTCATCTTGTTTCACCTCTCTTGTACTATTCATGTTATAACTATTGCGGTTGGGTGTCAAATGTTGGGAGTTGGCTTGGGGGCAAACTAAAAAAGCGGCCCTAAGAATTAAGGCCGCTTTTTTAGTAATTAAAAATTTCACCTATAGAGCATGGCCGGCCACATTACATACTGTTGTGCCGTCGGCAGCAGTATAAGTATATGTTCCCCCTGCAGGACACGCTGGAGCTGCCTTTATATAGTTAGGCACCATTGCAGCAATATCTGCTGGGAAAGTCCCAGCTGCTTCAGTTGCCCTGTAAACTGTGGCCGCTCCATTTAAGGTTCTAAGATTTGCCTGGCAAGTTCTTCTTTGTGCATTCGTGACTGCCAGATTATAAACCGGAATGGCTATGGCCACCAGAATACCGATGATCAGGATGACCACCATCAACTCTACAAGTGAAAAGCCGCCCTCTCTCTTAAATCTCTTCAATCTATTCACCCCCTCCCATTAGAAGCCATGTGATTAAATATCTATTCATAAAAATTATACATCCCTTTTGGCAATGACGCAAGCATTTATCGAGGTCATCCGTTATATAATGCTTTTTAAAGAATAAGGCAAATTGATAAAAATTATCTTTAACTGTAAAACGAAATATCGGCCCAAAGGATACGCCCCTTGAGTTTTAACCCTGACCGACCAAGAGGACCAATTGGAACATCGGCAGATAGAGAGAAATGAGTATGGCTCCAATCAGGATGCCGACACCGACTATCATGATCGGTTCTATGAGCGAGGTCAAGGTATCAACTGAAGCCGAGACCTCCTCGTCATAGAAGTCGGCCACCTTATAGAGCATGGGGTCGAGCTCCCCGGTCTCCTCGCCGACGGCAATCATCTGGGTGACCATGAGCGGGAATATTGGGCTGTTTGCCAGAGGTTTGGCGATGCCCTGGCCCGCCTTGACGCTCAAGGAGGCCGCCCGAACGTCTCTGGCCACCAGAGCGTTTCCCGAAGTATCCGAGACGACATCGAAGACTGTAAGAAGCGGCACGCCGCTAGCCAGAAGGGTTGCCATGGTGCGGGCAAAGCGGGAGATGGCCACCTTCTTTGAGAGCTCGCCAAAGACGGGCAGTTTCAGCTTTACGGTATCTATGAGCAGTATGCCCCTCTCCGTCGCCGCAAAAGCCTTAATACCGTAATAGACGGCGACAAAACCTAGAATAAATATATACCAGTAACTGCGCAAGGCGTTGCTTGTGCCGATTATTATTCTGGTAGGAAGAGGAAGCTTAGCATTCATGTCTTCGAACATCTTGACGAAGATGGGAACGACAAAGAGCATCATGGCTATGAGTATAAGCAGAGCAAAGGCCGAAACGGCCAAGGGATAGGCCATGGCCGACCTTATCTTGTGGCGAAGACCGGCTTCCCGCTCATAGTGATCGGCAAGCCTTGCCATTATCTCATCCAAGAAGCCGCCCTCTTCGCCAGCCTTGACCATGCTGATGAAGATGTTCTTGAATATCTTGGGGTGCTTGGCCAGAGCCGAGGAGAGTGAGGTTCCAGCCTCGACATCCTTCATGACTTTGGCAATCACCTCGGCAAAACTCCTGTTTCTGGTCTGCTGGGTCAGTATCGAAAGGGCTCTGACCAGGGTCAACCCCGAGCTCATCATGGCCGAGAATTGGCGTGAAAATATCTTAAGGTCGCCCAGCTTTACCTTTCTTGAGCGGGTGAAGGCCTTGCCGACATCGGGCGACTCAACCCTTTCATCTACGGCCAAGACGATGTAGCCCATCTCTTTCAAGCGGCTGGCAACCAGGGTGCGGCTGTCACCCTCCAGATTGCCGGTTATGAGAGAACCTCCCGCATCTTTAACTTTGTAGTCGAATATCGGCGGCATAATAAATTCGCCTCCTTGTTATGAACCGGTTAGGATCCTCTTCAGCTCGGCCGGGAATATGGCCCTGGTCAAGGCGACGTCTAAATCTATCTTGCCCTGCTGGTAGAGCTTGGCCAAGCTCTGATCCATAGTCATCATGCCATATTGGGCGCCCGTCTGCATCAGGCTGTATATCTGGTGAATCTTCTCGTTTCTGATCATATTTAGGATGCCTGGGGTGGGCAGAAGAAGCTCGACCACCACAACCCTGCCCTTTCCGTCCTTAGTCGGCAGGAGCTGTTGGGCTATGATGCCTTGGAGGCAGCCGGAGAGCTGCACCCTTATTTGTTCCTGCTGCTCAGCCGGAAAGACGTCTATTATACGGTTGATGCTCTGAGCGGCGTCTTGGGTGTGGAGAGTGGCAAAGACCAAGTGGCCGGTCTCGGCGGCCGTTAGGGCTATCTTTATCGTCTCTAAATCTCTCATCTCACCGATCAGAATGACGTCTGGGTCTTGGCGAAGGACGTGCTTTAAAGCGTTGGCAAAAGATTTGGTATCTGAGCCGACCTCTCTCTGGTTGACCATGCACCTCTTGTGTTGGTGCAAGAATTCTATGGGGTCTTCTACCGTCATAATATGATCTGTCCGGGTGTCGTTGATGATATTGATGAGTGAGGTCAAGGTGGTCGTCTTGCCGCTTCCGGTCGGCCCGGTAACCAGTATGAAACCTTTTCGCCTCTTGGCAAGCTCGGCCAAGTGGGCGGGAAGACCAAGCTGCTCTAAGGTCAACGCCTCATGGGAGATCATCCTGAAGGCCGCGCCCAAGCTGTCCCGTTGATAGTAGGCATTTACCCTAAAGCGGGCCTTGCCCGGAATTCCGTGGGAGAAATCGAGCTCCCATTGGGATTCCAAGATCATCCTCTGTTTGTCGGTGATGATGCCATAGATCATCTCCTTGATGGCATCCGGAGTCAACTTCCCGCTCCCCTCTAGGGGCGTCAAATTGCCGTTTATCCGGGTGGCCGGAGGAAATCCGGCGCTTAAATGGAGATCGGAAGCATTGGTTTCAATAAGTTTTACAAGCAATGAAGTCAGTTGGTCCGCTATTTCTTATCACCCCTTCAAATTCAAATAAAATTATATTATAACCCTCATTACCTCTTCTATCGAGGTTAAGCCCAGCTTCACCTTCTCGAGGCCATCCTCCTTTAAGGTCATCATGCCTTCGCTTACGGCCACCTTCTTTATCTCTTCGGAGCTTGTCCTCATCACGGCGAGCCTTTGGACCTCCTCGCTCATGATCATGAACTCAAAAAGACCGATGCGCCCCCTATAACCCATGTTGTTGCACTTGTTGCAACCGATAGCCTTATATGCCTTGAGCTTGGTCTTGGCCGAAAGCCCAAAGTATTTTTTGAGCTTGCTGTCGACCGTATACTCCTTTTTGCAGGCATCGCAGAGACGGCGGGTCAAACGCTGGGCGAGGACGCTGTCCAGAGCCGATGTTATAAGAAAGGGCTCGATGCCCATCTCGATTAGGCGGGTGACAGCCGAGGGGGCATCGTTGGTGTGCAGGGTGGATAAGACCAGGTGGCCGGTGAGGGCCGATTCGGTGCTTATCAGAGCCGTCTCGCGATCGCGGATCTCGCCGACCATAATAATGTCGGGGTCGGCTCGAAGGATGGAGCGCAGACCGCTTGCGAAGGTCAAGCCCGCTTTGACGTTGATCTGCATCTGATTTATCCGGTTGAAACGGTATTCTACCGGATCCTCGATGGTCACGATGTTCTTTTCAGGCGTGTTTAAGATGTTCAAGACGGCATAAAGGGTGGTCGATTTACCAGAGCCGGTTGGACCTGTAACCAGGATCTCGCCGTATGGTTTGGAGAATGACTGGGTGAATTTGGCGAGAGTATCTGGAAGGAAACCGAGGTCGGGCAGGGTTATGACGTTGCCTTCCTTTCGCAAGATCCTAAGGATCATGTTTTCACCGAAGGCCGATGGGATGGTTACGGCCCTAAAATCTACTTTGGCGTCGCCGACCGTAAGTTCAAAGCGGCCGTCCTGCGGCTTTCTCGTCTCGGCGATGTCCATGGAAGACATAATCTTTAGGCGTGAAATGAGAGCCGATTGAAGATTTTTGGGCGAGCGCATCGTCTCGACCATTATGCCATCTATGCGCGTCCTTGTCCTAAGATCGTCCTCCATCGGCTCGAAGTGGACGTCGCTCGCCCCATCATTTACCGCCTGATTCAAGACGAGGTTTATCAGTTTTACGACCGGAGCCTCTTTGGCGATCTCTTTGAGTTCGCTTAAGGCCGCGCCCTTATCCTTATCCTCCTCTTCGGCGCCGAACTTGCCCAAGTGATAATACTTGCTTATGGCCGAGAAGAGGTCTTGCTCCCTAACCAATATGGTCTTTATATTGTAGCCGGTAAGTATCCTGATATCATCTAAGGCAAATACATTATCCGCATCCGAAACGGCGACAACCAGCCCGCCGGTGCCATCAAAGGCTACGGGCAGAGCCATGTACTTCCTGGCCATGTCTTCACCGATGGTCATGGCTGCTGCGGTATCGACCTTAAAATCGCTAAGGTCCACCAAGGCTTCGCCGTTTTCATCCAAAGAACCTCTTGGGGCGCTCCTTCTTTCCAAAAGGCCCCTCTCGACCATGACTATTTCTAGACCCACGCCTCGCTCCAGGCTCTCCGCTCTTATCTCCTTGGCCTCATCTTCACCGATAACGTTCTGGAAGACGAGAGAATCAAGAAAGGTATCTTCTTGAGCCATCAGACCACCACCCTCATCATCTCTTCAAGCGAGGTCAGACCCTTTGTGACCTTCTCCAGACCATCATCTCTTAGGGTCATCATGCCCTCTTCTATGGCCACCCGTTTTATGTCATCTGAGTTTGCCCGCTCGATGGCCATCTTGGCTATGGTTTCACTCACTACCATGAGTTCAAAGAGCCCAATCCTGCCCCGATAGCCCGTCTTATTGCACTCGGCGCAACCCTTGGCTTTGTAGAATTTGAACTTCTTTTTAGGGGGCAGACCGAAAGAGGATCGAATTTCGCTGGAAGGATTGTATCCCACCTTGCACTCGTCGCAGAGCCTTCTTGCCAGCCTCTGGGCGAGGACCGCATTCAAGACCGAAGATATCAGAAAGGGCTCAATCTCCATCTCGATAAGGCGGGTAACGGCGGAGGAGGCATCGTTAGTATGCAGGGTGGAAAGGACCAAGTGACCGGTCAGCGCCGCCTCGGTGCATATCATGGCCGTCTCGCGGTCGCGGATCTCGCCGACCATGATGATGTCGGGATCGGCCCGAAGGATTGAGCGCAGGCCGCTCGCAAAGGTTAAGCCCGCCCTGACGTTTATCTGCATCTGGGAGAGGCCGTTTAGTTTGTATTCCACCGGGTCCTCGATGGTTATTATCTTCTTCTCTACGTTGTTTAAGATGTTTAATGTGGCGTATAGGCTGGTTGATTTACCGCTTCCGGTCGGGCCGGTTATCAATATCTCCCCATAGGGACGGTTGAAAGAGTTCTTGAATTTCTCCAAGACTTTGGGCAAAAAGCCCAGCTCTTCCAGACTTATTAAGGTCGATTCTTTTCTTAAAATGCGGATGACCACCTTTTCGCCAAATACTCCGGGCAAGGAAGCCACCCGAAAATCTATCGGGCTCTTGTTCACAAACATGCCGAAGCGGCCGTCTTGCGGCTTCCTCTGCTCGGCGATATCGATGCCCGAGATCAACTTGAGGCGTGAAATAACCAGGGGTTGAATCCTCTTTGGATAGGTCATGATCTCTTGCAAGACGCCGTCTATCCTAAGCCTCACCCTAAAATCCGTCTCGTCGGGCTCGAAATGTATGTCGCTGGCCCTTTCGGCCACCGCCCGTCTGATTAACGACTCCACGAGCTCGATTATGGGGGCGTCCCGTTCTTCAGCGTCCTTTAAAAGGACGCTCGTCATCTTGCCCCCGCTCTCTTCCGATTTGCCGAAGGTCTCGGCCAGATACTTCTCGGCGTTTCTTTCTCCCCGGCAGTAACGGTTTATGGCATGTAGAAGATCGGATTCGATGGCCACGGCCGGCTTGACCTCGTATCCGGTTATTACGGAGATATCATCTAGGGCGATGACATCAGAGGGATCGGTCATGGCCACAAAGAGGGTCTTGCCTTCGACCTTGATCGGCAGAACCGACTTCTTTTTGACCATCTCTTGGGGTATCATGCCGCATATCTCGAGCTTTATCCGAAAATTTGCCAGATCAACGAAGGGTAGGTTGTTGGTCTTGGCTATGAACATGGCGAAGTCTTTTTCGCTTAAATACCCGCAATCGCTGAGCGCCTGAGCAAACGACTTGTTCTTGCCACGTTTGGCCAGAGCCTCTTTTATCTGCTCATCGGTGACTAAGCCGGCCTTTACCAAGTTGCTCGCCAGGATGTTGGTCGCCTTCTTATCCATCATGGGTTAAACTCCCTTTTTCTTCAAAGAATCCATCAAAGCCCTCTTCATCACGCTCACCGGTGGATCCAAGTGAGCCCATATCTCAAAGGCCGCGGCCCCTTGATATAATAGCATGCCTATGCCATCGATGCCGCTCGCTCCCTTGGATTTCGCCAGACTCAAAAGCTTTGGCTCCTTTGGCGAATAGGTCAGATCATAAACGAAGTTCTTCTCCGTTACGTGCTCAAAAAATTGGGGAACTTCATTGGTGAGCATCCCTAAGGGCGTGGCGTTCACAATCAATTCGCTCGCTTGGACTCTCTCTTTTAGATCATCGGAGAAATCAAAGCCGAAGGCCGGGCAATTGAAGCTCTTGGCTACCAGTTCTGCCAGCCTACCCGCTTTGTCTTTTGTTCTGTTTACAATGAATATCTCCTTAGCCCCGGCGATGGCCAGACTTATGGCGACCGATTTGGCGGCTCCTCCGGCCCCGATCACCAGGGCGCGTTTGCCGGAAGGATCCCTTCGGCCATCCTTCTTTAGGCTGACCAGAAAACCCCGACCATCGGTGTTGTGACCTATCAGTCTTCCTTCTTGAAAATGTATGGTATTGACCGCCCCCAGTATCTCCGCCTGAGGAGTCAGTTCATCCAAGAGCGGCTTTACTTTCTCCTTATACGGCATGGTCACATTGAGCCCGACCAAGTTCTCTATGGTCGTGGCCCATTTTATGAAGTCGTTAAAACCATCCTCCTCGACATGGAAGGGAAGATAAGACCAGTTGAGATCGAGTGCCTGAAAAGCGGCGTTATGCATGACAGGAGATAGGGTGTGAGCAACCGGATCGCCCACTATGCCCACCAGTTTGGTCCTGCCGTTGATCTTGACCATCTTAACTTGCCTCTTTCTGGAATCTCTGCAAAATGAATCCTTCAATCCGCCTAAGTATTTTAGTGTGAAAGAGCTCATGTCCGCTTAAGGGGACGACCAAAATGGTGTATAGACCCAGACGGTTCCCTCCATAAATATCGGTAAAAATCTGGTCTCCGATAACCGCCGTCTGGCAGGGAACGGTTCCAAGCGCCTTCATGCCACGCAAAAAGGCCGCCTTGGAAGGCTTTGTGGCCCTTGCGACCAGAGGGAGGCTCAGTTCATCTGCTATACGGCTTACCCTAAGCTTCCAATTGTTAGAGACGATGCAGACCAAGAACCCTCTCTCTTTCAGACCGATGAGCCAGTCTTTTAGCTCTTTTGAGGTGCCGTTCTCGTTTCTGGCCACCATAGTATTATCTAAATCTATGAGAAGGCCTTTTTTGCCGGCCTCCTTTAGCCTCAAGGTATCTATCTCAAATATCGAATTGTGGTACTCATCCGGAAAGAATCTTCTAATAAAAAATGCTCCCTTCAAATCTCATCCTTAACGCAAGAATTTAGCCCATCGATAGGGACTTCTGTCAGAGAAAACATTATAGAATAAATCGGCCTATTAAGTCAGACCGATTACCCTCCTTCTTAAAATAGCGTATGGGCTTAGAGCATAACCAAAGTCTATATCTACAATCTGGTTGGGATTGGCGACCTGCATCTGGCCGCCCGCTGAAGCGTCAAACATCGACTGCAAACTGAATTCGAAGAGGGAGCTTGGAGTCATAACCTCTACCCTGTCCCCAATTTCGAATCGGTTCTTGACCGAGATCCTGGTCAGTTGGTCGGTTGAGCCGATAACGACTCCCAGAAAATCGTGAGTCTTAATATAACTCGAGCTAGATGTCTTCTCCATTACGGGAGCGACCGGAAAAGACATCTCATCCGACAGAAAACCCTCGGTGTAGCCCCGATGACTGACCTTGGCCAATTCCTTCTCCCAAGCCTCATTAAAGACGAAATCCTCGCCCATTTTTAAGCATTCATCGATGATGGTGCGATAGACCTTGGTGACGGTCGCTACATAGTGGAGACTCTTCATCCGCCCCTCAATTTTGAAGCTATCGACGCCGGCCGAAATAAGGCTATCGATTCGGCGGGCCAGAGAGAGATCCTTGGAGTTGAAGAGGTATGTCCCCCGCTCATCCTCAAAGACGGGCAGAAACTCGCCCGGCCTCTCCTCTTCCATCATATGATACTTCCACCTGCAGCTCTGGGCGCACTCGCCCCTATTGGCTTCCCTTCCCGCAAGATAAGCGCTTATCAAGCAGCGCCCCGAATGGGCGATACACATGGCCCCATGGACAAATACCTCGATCTCAGCCTTTATTTCTTTCTTTATCTTTTCGATCTCCAAGAGTGAAAGCTCGCGGGCTAGAACAATTCTCTTCACTCCAAGGTCTTCGAAGAATCTTGCGGCCATAAAATTGGTCACATTTGCCTGGGTGCTTAAATGGACGCAGAGAGGCAGATTTTTCTCCTTGATAAGGAGAAGAAGCCCCGGATCGGCCACTATGACGGCATCGACCTCAGCCTGGGCCAGATCATAAAGATAGGCGGCAAGGGGGATAATGTCGTCGTTTCTCAGAAAGATGTTTGCGGCCACGTAGACCCTCTTGCCGCGCTTATGAGCGAACTCAACCGCTTCTTTAATCTTAGAAATATCGAAATTCGAGGCGGAGCTGCGCAATCCAAACTTGGGTCCTCCGACATAGACGGCGTCGGCTCCGTAGGCTATGACATATTTTAGAGTCTCTAGGTCCTTGGCCGGAGCGAGAAGCTCCGGTCTTTTGAGGGGCGCCGTCTTGGCCGTCCTACTAGAAACCATTCTTCGCCTTGGCTTTGGCGGCCTGAAACTCTTCGTAGGACGAGGTGAAGGTATGGTTTCCGGCCGAATCAGTCAAAACATAGTAGAGATAATCGACCGAGGCCGGGTTCAAAGCGGCCTTTATGGAGCTCAGGCCGGGATTGCAAATCGGACCAGGAGGAAAACCGGGGTGAAGATAGGTATTGTAGGGCGAATCGAACTTTAGATCGGCCAAGGTTAGCTCCTCTTTTCTCTCGGGGAGGACATATTGGACCGTGGCGCATATCTGCAAAGCCATTCCCTTTTTTAAGCGATTGTGGATGACGGCCGAGACCAACTCGCGTTCGCTTTCGACCTTTACCTCTTTTTCGATGAGGGAGGCGATGGTAAGTATCTCGTGGAGGCTGTACTCCTTGCCCATCACCTTTTTTAAGCGGACACTTGAAACCTCCCGGTTGAATTGAGAAAGAATCTCTTGGACCACGGACGATTCATCATCACCCTCGGTGAAGAGGTAGGTCTTGGGAAAGAGATAGCCCTCAAGCGATCCTGTGGGCCTCTCATTGACGACCGTCGGGACGCCGAAATCCAATGACTCCCCATCGAGCAGCATATTCTCCAGCTTCAATCGATCAAGATCCATGATATTCTCGAATCTCGCCGCTATCTGTTTTGCGGTAAACCCTTCGGGAATGACGACTGTAAAGAGTTTTTTATCGCTCATCTTGGGACCCTTGACAAGTCGATCTATTACATCGAAATAGGACATCTCCTCGCTCATGATATAGTTTCCCGACTTCAAATTGGCCCCCTGACCGCCAAGCAGCGTAAAGAGGGTAAATTTGAAGCGGCTGGGAATGACGCCGCCTTTGGCCAGCTTTTCGGCTATCTCTGTAACTCCGCTACCAGAAGGGGCCTCTATCAAAACCAACCTATCCAAATCGGATGAGTTGAGCCCGACTATCTTTATTGGAATTATGCTTATAAGGAGAGAGAAGATGAATAGGGAGACCAGGAAGAGAGATGTCGTTCTCCTTTTTCGATAAATATCTTCATTCAGTCTCTTCACAAAAGGCCTCTCTATCTCTTATGCTATCCAGATAGCTCTGTAATATGAAGACGGCGGCCACCCTATCGACCAGTCCCCTCCTCTTCTTGCGGCCGACGTCAGCTTCGATGAGCAGACGGGTCGCCATGGAGGTCGTAAATCTCTCATCCCATGTGATGACGGGTACCTTCAGCTTATCTTCGAGCTTCTTGACGTAAGCAATGGTCTCTTCGGCCTGGGGACCAAGTGAGCCGTTCATGCTGGTAGGAAGGCCGACAACCACCTTATCCACCTCGTTCTCCTCTACCAAACCCTTTATCTCAAGAATCTCCTCATCATGATCACCCCGGTTGATGGTCTTCAGGGGGGTGGCCGCAAGGAGAAGGGGATCGGAAAGGGCGATGCCTATCCTCTTCTGGCCGACATCGAGACCTAGCCGTCTCACCTAAAGCTCCTCCGCAAATTGAATCACAAAATCCATCTCATGAACTTCCTTCGTCCTTTTTTCGCACATATTGGACAGCCCGTTCGATGGCGGCTTCAAGACCGCCGGGATTCTTGCCACCCGCTTGAGCCATCTCCTTTCGACCGCCGCCTCCCCCCCCGATAAGCGGGGATATCTCCTTTATGATTTCGCCGGCATCAAAACCCTTTTCAATCAGTTTTAAGGGAACATGAGCAAGAAGAAAAGCGCGATCATCCTTGGAGGCGCCGAGAACGACGAGTGCGCCCGCGGCCTTCTCCTTTAAAATGTCCACGAATGAACGGAGCCCATCGATATCATCTGCCTGAACTATTTGGGCGATTAGCTCAACTCCTCTAAGGGACTGAGTGCTTGAAATTAGGCCGTCGATGTCGGCGCCGGCCAAGCGTCTCTTCAGATCGGCCGCCCTCTTTTCAGCCGCTTTCAAGGCCTCCTGCAAGGCTTGTGTCCGCTTGGCGACCTCAAAATCGCCGCACCTTAAGATGGCCGCTGCCGCCTTTAACTCATCCTCTTCAAGGTAGAATTCATTCAAGGCTAACAGAGCGGTCGTCGCCTCGACCCTTCTGGTATTTGCGGCGATGCTACTTTCAGCGGCTATCTTGAAGAGACCGATGTCGGAGGTGGCCGAGACATGGGTGCCCCCACAAAGTTCGCGGCTGAAATCGCCGACTTCAAGAACACGCACCGTTTCGCCGTATTTTTCTCCAAAAAGGGCGATGACGCCGGCCGCTTTGGCCGCCTCCAATGAAGTCTCATGGAAACTTACGGTCAGGTTGGCCATTATCTTTTCGTTGACCATTTTCTCCACCTTCCGAAGCGTCGAAGGCGGTATCGCTTCGAAATGCGTGAAATCGAACCTTAATTTTTCCTCATCAACTGAGGAGCCCGCTTGCTTTATGTGCCTGCCCAGGGCATTTGAAAGCGCCCAGTGAAGGATGTGGGTTGCCGTGTGGTTGCGGCAGATCGAAGCCCTTCTGCTGATATCTATCGATGCGGTCGCCCTCTGGCCTTCCTCTATGTGCCCACTTAGCACCCTAGCCTTATGAACGATTAGGTCTGGGGCCGGATAGAAGGCGTGGTTTACCAAAAGCCGTCCGGTCTCCGTCTCGATAACTCCATGATCTGCAACCTGGCCGCCCTTTTCAGCATAGATGGGCGTCTCTTTGAGAATGATCTCGACTTCGTCTCCTTCGCCGGCCCGCTCTATAAAGTCATTATCCTTTATTATGCCCAAGACGACCGTCTCTTGGGAGGCTGAATTATAACCTGTAAATTCGGTCTTTCCGAAACTATCCAGGGCCGTAAGATGGACTTGACCTGCTGACTCAAAAGCTGAATCTACCCTGGCCGCCTTGGCCTTGGCCCTTTGGCCGGCCATCAGTTCTTTAAAGAGTTTGTCATCGACACTAAACCCATTCTCTTGGGCAATTTCGCGCGTGAGCTCAATGGGAAAACCGTAGGTATCATAGAGTTGAAAGGCAAGATCGCCCGAGATCATAGCGCTCTCCTTGCTCCGCTCGACCGAAATGATGTTATCCAAAATCCCCAAGCCCTGCTTTAGGGTGCTTAAAAATCTCTCCTCCTCGCTGACCATGATCCGCTTTACGTAGTCGAGGTTATCCTTGAGATCGGGATAGGTCTGTCGCATGAGATCAATGACGACCGAGGCCACCTCGAAAGCGAACCCCTCGTCTATGCCAAGGAGGCGGCCATGTCTGATGGCCCTTCTCAAAAGCCTCCTTAAGACATAGCCCCTGCCCTCATTTGAGGGGATAACCCCGTCGTTTATCAAAAAGGTTACCGCCCTTATGTGGTCGGCGATTATCTTAAGCGAAATGTCGCTCTTTTCTGCGGCTCCATAGTTGACCCCGCTTAAAGCGGATATCTTGTCTATTATGGGCCCTATGAGGTCCGTCTCGAAATTGGTTTTTACCCCCTGAAGTATCGAGGCGGCCCGTTCGACGCCAAATCCGGTATCGATATTCTTGGCCGGGAGATCGGTCAATTTTCCGTCTTCGCTCCTGTAATATTGCATGAATACCAGGTTCCAGATCTCTAAAAAACGGTCGCAATCGCAGCCGACCGTGCAATCTTCGTTTTTGCAGCCCCTCTCCTTACCAAAATCGTAATGGATCTCAGAACAGGGGCCACAGGGTCCGACGGGACCGGCCGACCAGAAGTTGCTATCCTCACCAAGCCTTACTATCCTTTTTGGATCGACGCCCACATCATCCTTCCAGATTTTGAAAGCCTCATCATCGTCGGTGAATACGCTGACCCAAAGATGGTTTGGATCCAGACCCAAATCCTTGGTCAAAAACTCCCATGCCCAGGGGATCATCTCCTTCTTGTAATAATCGCCAAAAGAAAAGTTTCCGAGCATCTCGAAGAAGGTCAAGTGGCGGGCAGTGTGACCGACTTTTTCTATGTCGGTCGTCCTGCAGCACTTCTGGACGGTAGTAATCCTGGTAAATTCGGGCTTTATGTCGCCCTGAAATATTGGCTTGAATTGGACCATGCCGGCCGTCGTAAGAAGGAGGGTGGGGTCGTCCGGAACCAGGGACGAACTTGGTAGAACCTTGTGTCCCCTCTTTTCGAAGAATGAGAGAAAACTCTTTTTTATTTCAGAACTCTTCATCAATAATGACTCTCCAGTTGGTTAGCTTAAGGGGATAGTCTCCCCTCTTTTCTTTAAGAAGTAGAAGTAGAGCCCCTTGACAGTTGCCGCAACCGGGGTGGCCAAAAGGATGCCGAGCGGTCCCAAGAGACTGCCCCCGATAAGGATGGCTACTAGAACGGCCAGGGGGTGGAGGTCTACTTGCTTGCCCATGACGTTTGGCGATATTAAGAAGGCCTCGATCTGCTGAATCGCAACCATGGCAACGATCACCCAGAAGGCCGTCATGGGCGACTGAAAGAAGGCAACAATGACGGCGAGCCCGCCGCCGATTATGGGACCAAGGTATGGGATGATATCGAATAATCCTATTATGAAGGCGAGGGCGAATGCGTATTCGACCTTAAGGAGAGAGAGTGATATCCAGCTCAAAATGGCAACGGCCAAAATGACCAGGGCTTGTCCCTTCAAGAAACCCTTCAGTGATACGTTGACCATCCTTAAGGCCTCGTTGAAGTTTTGCAGATGAGACTTGGGCACAAGCCCTAAAAAGAAACCGGATATCGTCTCATAATCCATCAGGATATAGAAGGATATGATCAGAGCAAAAAAGGGTTTTAATACGGCCGAAACGATGAAGGATAGAGCGCCGACAGTGTGGCCGGGCAAAAGAGAGAATGCCTCGAGCATATATTCGCCGAATGATACGGCGGCACTGCTTAGGTAATCCAGAGCCTCTGGAGGTAATTTTAAGGCTGCAAATTGGGTCCGATAGTCGCTTACCACCTTTTCCAGCTCAAAAAAGTAGCCGGGGAGTTTTTCGATCAAGCCGCTTATCTGAGAAATGAATATGGGGGCGACCGCCAACACAATTAGACCGAGAGCAATAGCAAGGACCAGATAGCTTAAAATGACCGCCAAAAACCTTGGCGCTCTCTTCTTCTCAAAGAAATTTACTACGGGTTTCAAGATGTAAACGATGATGAGAGCGTATAGGAAGAGGGTTATAACGTCGCTTATTTTGGACATGGCTATCATCAGGAAGTAGGCGAGCATCAAGAGGCCCACAACTGACCAGGAGATGAAGAAGAGCTTTTTGAAATCGTCCATATTAAACTTTGAGCTTCTATTCACAGCTTCACCTGGAAGAATCATTGAAGTGACTTCTTAGACTATGTAATCCAAGGGCTCCTCAACCTCTTGGGAATCCTTGAGCTTAGACCCCAAAAGATCGGCTTCGGCCTGGACGGCCGCCAATTTGGCCTCATCCAATATTTTGATCAAACCGCCCATCGCCTCTATCAGATGCGGCTTCGAATTATCCATCGCCTCTTCGAGCCGATCCTTCACAAGCTCGCGAAGGGTCGGGCTGAGGGCGCAGACCATGCCAAGCCCAGCCAGGAGTCCGAGTAAAAACTTTGCATTTCTGGTATCTTCTCTTCCCATTAAACCTTCTTTTAAGTTCGAGTCGGGGTCGTCGCCTTGAAAAAGAGGGCTCAGATTCTTTTCAAACACCATCGTTTAAGACTTTTACCTGTTAAACCTGGTCAGAAGCCAAGACAAAGTTTATCATAACCAAAAAATGAAATCTAGCTTGCTTTTTCTATCACTCCACCGCCGATAAGGACGTCGCCTTGATAACAGACAACAGACTGTCCTGGGGTTATTGCCCTTTCAGTTTCATCGAATATGACTTCCATCCTCGCCCCATCAATCGACCTCATGAGAGCCGCCTTGGCCTCCATATTGTACCTTATCTTGGCCTCGACCTTCATCTCGGTATTGAGTTCATCGAAGGCGATGAAGTTCAAGTCCTTGGCGATCAGGCTCTTTTTGTAAAGCTCTTCGTTTTCACCGACAACAACTCGGTTTTTCACCGGATCGAGCTCAATGACGTAGAGGGGCTTGTCGTGAGATATGCCGATGCCCTTGCGTTGACCGATGGTGAAGTTGAAGAGACCCGAATGCTTCTTCAAAAACCGCTTATCGGTGGTCACGATATCACCCTCTTTAGGCGAAAGACCGCCTTTTTCTTGTAAGAATTTGACATACTCGTTTCCGGCGACAAAGCAGATCTCTTGGCTCTCCTCAGTTGAGGTCGGAAGCTTCAAATCGCTTGCGATCTTCTTGACCTCACTTTTTAGATATCCGCCCAGGGGTGTCAGGATATCTTTGAGCTGGCTTTGGCCCAGCCTCCAGAGCATGTATGATTGATCCTTCATCTTATCTCGGCCCTTCAAGATGAGACGGCGCCCGCTCTTCTGGTCGGTTTCGAGATTAACATAATGGCCGGTCGCAAGCTTATCGGCCCCAAAGGATTTGGCGGCTTTGAGAAGATGGCCCATCTTTATCATCTTGTTGCAATTGACACAGGGATTGGGAGTGAGACCATTGGAGTAATCTTGAATGAAGGACTCGATTACGAACTTTGCGAACTCATCGGTCAGATCGACCACCTTGTGATCTATCTTGAGCGCGGCGGCGACCCGGCTGGCCGGCTCCAACGCTTCGCCCCAACCAAATAACTTCATGGTGATGGCGATGACATCGTACCCCCGTTCAAGCAGGAGAGCAGCAACAACGGCGCTATCGACTCCACCGCTCAAGCCCACGGCCACGGTCTCCTTCAACTTGCTACCTCCAAAAAGGATAGATTTCATGCAAGAATTTTAACATCATTTGCCGCGCCTCTGGCCGTCACGTCTCTTTAACCAATCGGCATATAGGCGCCCCTCCAGTCCAGAGCTTGACGGATGATAGTATTTTACCTCCTTCAGCTCATCGGGCATATAATTTTGATCGACAAAATTATTCGGATAATTGTGCGGATACTTATAGCCCTGACCAAATTTCATCTCTTTGGCTCCAGAGTAACCCGCCTCTTTAAGGTGATTTGGCACATCCAGAGCTCCGTATCTCTCCTGAGCCCTCTCGCCTTCCATCAGAGCCAGAGTCACCGAATTGCTCTTAGGAGAAAGGGATAGATAGAGAGCGGCGTGGGCCAGATTGAGTTTGGCCTCGGGGAGACCAACCACGTTTAGCGCATCAAAGGCCGAGACGGCCACTTCAAGAGCGCGCGAGTTAGCAAGCCCGATATCTTCGGATGCTAGTATTATCATCCTTCTTGCGATAAATTTGGGATCTTCTCCGGCCTTGAGCATCGCGGTAAGCCAATGAATGGCGGCGTCTGGATCAGAGCCCCTGATGCTCTTGATGAAGGCCGATATGTTATCGTAGTGGACATCAAGGCCTTTGCCGTAGTAGCTCTTCCTTTCGGGAATCAGGCTGAGGATTAAGTCCTTACCCACCACCACCTTACCCTTTGCGCCCTTTTCGGCCAGAAGAATGGCCGCCTCGAGAAGATTTAGGGCAGTCCGGCCGTCGCCACCCGCCATATCGGCTATTGTCTCGATGGCTTCGCCCTCAAAGCTTACATCGCCCTCTCCTCCTTCCAATTTGAGGGCCCTTCTTAGAATCGCCCCCACGGCCTGGCTGGAGAGAGGCTCGAAGCGAAAGACCCAGGAGCGCGAGATCAAGGGAGGATTGACTTCAAAATAGGGATTTTCGGTCGTCGCCCCGATCAAGGCGATGGTTCCGTCCTCGATGACGGGAAGGAGGATGTCCTGTTGAGCCTTGTTGAACCTATGGATCTCATCGATGAAGAGGATCGTCCTCTTCGACTCAGCCTCAGCAAGAGCTCTGGCCTCATCGATTATCTTTCTCATCTCAGCGACGCCTGCGCTGACTGCGCTTATCTTCCTGAAATGGGATTTGGTGATATTTGAGATGATCTCAGCAAGCGTGGTCTTGCCTGTGCCAGGCGGTCCCCAGAATACGACGGACCTTATGCCGTCCTCGGCTATCATCGTTGCGAGCGGCGCGCCTTTGGATATGATCTTCTCTTGACCGAAGAAGTCGTCTAGTCTCCTTGGGCGCATTCTGCTCGCAAGCGGTTCAAGGGCGAACGAATTGAGGTGAGAGGTTTTATCTTGATCCATAAGAGACTCATACTGGTGGAGAATAGAGGAGGAGGCTCCGCCATGCCGTTTGAAACGACCCTTTTTGAACCCGAGGCCCAAAAAGGTGGGTGCCCTGCCAAGCACCTTGAAAGTCCTCAAGCATTGAGGCATGTTCAACGTACCCGGACCTAAGGCTCCCTACTGTGAGTGTTGGTTCAAATTAAGCGTCGCATCCACGCACATCGCAGAACCCCCATACTAGATTAAATATACCATAACTTAAAAGAAAGCAACATCTGACCCTTCAGTACTATTTAAGCTTGATGCCAAGATCCTTCAGCTGTTTCTCGTCGACCTCATCTGGAGCGCCGGTTAGAGGACAGACGGCGGCCTGCGTCTTGGGAAAAGCGATTACATCCCTGATGCTCTCCTTCTTTGCTATCAACATAACCAGACGATCCAAGCCTATTGCCATCCCACCGTGAGGAGGGGCGCCGTATTTTAACGCTTCGACAAGAAAACCGAATTTTGCCTCTATATCTTCATCGGCTATTCCGAGAAGGTTGAATACCCTCCTCTGAACATCTTGGTCGTGGATCCTGATGCTGCCTCCTCCAAGCTCGGTTCCGTTCAGAACGAGATCGTAGGCCCAGGCAACGGCCGAAATGGGGTCCATCTCCAAGCGGGCAATCGAATCCTCTTTTGGCGAGGTGAAGGGGTGATGATGGGCCTTATATCGCTTCTCCTCCTCGTCATATTCAAACATGGGAAAATCGACGACCCAGAGAAAGTTGTACTCCTCCTCGTCAATGAGACCGAGTTCATCTGCAAGCCTCAGCCTCAAGTGGCCCAGAGATTCGCTCACAATCGAAGGTTTATCGGCGACGATCAGGATGAGATCGCCGGGTCCGGCCGAGAGCTCCCTTATGAGCTGGGTTATGGTTTCTGGAGAGAAGAATTTGGCTATTGGCGATTTTATCTGACTATCTTCTAGAATTTGAATGGTCGCAAGACCTTTGGCTCCATAAATGGAAGCGGCTTTGGTCAGCTCTTCTATTTTGCCTCTGGAAAAATCGGCGCAGCCGGGCGCCCTTATCCCCTTGACCTCTCCGCCCGCCTCTAGAACCGAGTCGAATACCTTGAAGCCCGAGCCCTTGACTATCCTCCCGATGTCCACGAGTTCTAAACCAAAGCGCAAATCCGGTTTGTCGCTTCCGTAGCGTCCCACGGCCTCGGCATAGGTCAACCGTTTGAACGGGGTTGTTAGTTCCACCCCTTGAGAGGCGAATATCCTCTTCATCAAATCTTCGGCCATCGCAAGGATCGACTCCTGATCGACGAAGGACATCTCCATATCGATCTGGGTGTGCTCCGGCTGGCGGTCGGCCCTCAAATCCTCATCCCGAAAGCAGCGGGCAAACTGGTAGTAGCGGTCGAAGCCTGCCACCATGAGTATCTGCTTGAAGAGCTGGGGAGATTGGGGAAGGGCATAGAAGTGACCCGGGTGGACCCGGCTTGGCACCAGATAATCCCTGGCTCCCTCCGGCGTACTCTTGGTCAGAAAAGGCGTCTCGGTCTCTATGAATCCGTGCTCATTGAGAAAGTCTCTCGCCGCCTGGCAGACCTCATGTCTTAAGTTGAAGCTTTTAAAGGTCCCTTTCCTTCTAAGGTCGAGGTAGCGATGCTTGAGCTTCAGATTCTCATCTATCGGAATATCATCGTTTATCTCAAAGGGCGGCGTCTTAGAGGAACTCAATATGATGATATCCTCGGCGATCACCTCGATCTCACCCGTTTTGATGTTGGGATTTGCCGTCCCCTCCGGCCGAAGTGAGACCGAGCCCGTAACCTTGACCACGAACTCGTCTCTAAGGCTGCCCGCAAGCTCGAATAGGCCGCCGCCATCCGGGTTTATGACCACCTGGACGAGACCGTGGCGGTCCCGAAGGTCGATAAAGATCAGACCGCCGTGGTCCCTTCGGCTGTTAACCCAGCCTGATAGTTCTACCTTTTTGCCCGCATCGCCCCGGCTTAAAAGACCGCAACCATGGCTCCTCTTGGAATAGCTTATCCTTTTATCCGTCATCTATGCCTCTTTGTTCCGATTAAGATTTTTTATAAGCCAGCCCGCTGCATCAGCCAGCAAGACTTCTGTCTGCTCTCCGGCCGCCATGGACTTTATCGAGACCATCCCCCTTGCCAACTCCTGCTCGCCAAGGATGATAACGAAGGTGGCGCCCATCTTTCCAGCAAGCTTCATCTGCCCCTTAAATGTCCTTAAGCCGTAGTCCATCTCAGCCGATAACCCGGCTTTGCGTAGGTTCATAAGCAGCTTGAACGCCTCTCGCCTGGCCTCATCGGTTGAGATAATGAAGAGATCTAGGGATGGGGTGGCCGAGGGGGGGATGTCCAAAGCTTGAAGGGCCAGCAAGACCCGCTCGGTCCCGATGGCAAAACCGATCGATGGAATGTGCGGGCCTCCAAGCTCCTCTGAGAGCCCATCATAGCGGCCGCCGCCGCCAAGGGCATTCTGGGCTCCAAGCGCGCCCGACCTCACTTCAAAGGTCGTCTTGGTATAGTAATCGAAACCGCGAACCAGTGAGGAATCGACGATAAAATCGATCCCAAGATCACCGAGCGCCTCTCTGACCGCATCGAAATGATCATTGCAGTCTTTGCATAGGTAGTCGCCTATCTTGGGCGCAGTCTTAAGGCTCTCGATACAATTTGGATTCTTGCAATCAAAGACTCTCAAGGGATTGGACGCCGCCCTTAAGCGGCAATCATCACAGAGATCGCGAGCCCTCTCTTTGAGGTCTTTCTTGAGTGAGGCGGCAAAGTCTTTGCGGCATCCCTTGCAGCCCATGCTGTTTAGGTGAAGGGCGAGTTCGCTCAGACCGAGTTCGGTCAAGGCGTAGTGAAGGAGGGTGATATTCTCGGCATCGATGAGAGGATCGCTTGAGCCGATTGCCTCCACCCCGATCTGGTAGAACTCGCGGTATCGTCCGGCCTGTGGCCTCTCATAACGAAACATCTGCCCGCTATAGTAGAGCTTGACCGGCATCGGCATCGATGTTAGCCCATGCTCCAAAAAGGCCCTGATTACCGGGGCCGTCCCTTCGGGACGCAAAGTCAGGCTGCGGCCTCCCTTATCTTTGAATGTATACATCTCCTTGCTGACAATATCGGTCGCCTCACCTATGGTGCGCGTGAAGAGCTCGGTATGTTCGAAGGTTGGGGTGATAATGGGTGAGTAGCCGAATCTCTCAAAGATTTCCATGATCCTTCGTTCGACATGCGACTTCTTGACCGCCTTATCTAAGAGTATGTCTGATGTGCCGCGTGCCGCTTTGATGATAGCCTCCAAAAATCAGCCAAAAATTTCGAGCAAAAAGGGATTGCTTATCTTCTCTCGTCCGATGGTCGACGGATCGCCGTGACCGGGAAGAACTTTGACCTCATCAGGCAGAGAAGCGACCCTCTCTAGTGACTCCTTTAAGACCTCGTAAGAGCCGTAGGGAAAATCAGTCCGCCCGACCGAACCGGCAAAGAGGAGATCGCCGGTGAACAACAAATCATCCAGCTTAAGGGAGATGCTGCCCGGCGTATGTCCGGGAGTGTGGATCACCTCGAAGCTGAGATCGCCAAGCTCAATCACATCTCCATCATCGACCTCTCTTATCTCAAAATCGAAGGTAGCCGCCCGTCCAAATAGGGTCGAGAGATTGCCGCCCGGTTTGGCCAATAATATTCCATCTTGACCATGAAGACAAACCTTGGCGCAAGTCTTCTCGACCAGGTCCTTGACCGCCCCGATATGATCATAGTGTCCATGAGTCAAGATGATCGTTTTGGCTTTAAGGCCCTCCTCTTTTAAGGCGGCCATTATAAGGTCAGCATTTGCTCCTGGATCGATGACGGCTGCCTCTTTGGAGCTTGAGCCGACTATGTAACAATTGGTCCCGATACCTCCAACGACTACTCTCTTTACGACCAAACTCTCCTCCAAGGGGGACAATAAATCTTCCATAAACCTCTAAATATTAACACAAACCGCTAGATATTCTTTGCGCTGTCCAAAATTATGGTCACCGGACCGTCTCCGATCATCCCAACTTCCATCATCGCCCCAAAGACCCCGCTCTGTATCTTAAGGCCCCCGCGGCCAAACATCTCGATCGCCGCTTTGTAGAGCTCTTTGGCGAGCGTGGAAGGGGCGGCGTCGGTAAAGCTTGGACGCCGCCCCTTCTGCACATTCGCAAGCAAGGTAAATTGGGAGACGATCAGGATCTCACCGCCGATCTCTCTGACCGAAACGTCCATATTCTTCTCGTTTGATGGAAATATGCGCATATTTAAGATCTTGTCGACCATATAATCGAGATCCGCCCTTGAGTCTGATGAAGAGATTCCGAGGAGGACAAGGAGGCCAGCTCCAATGGATCCGACAACCTCTCCCTCCACTTTAACCTCAGCCGATTTTACCCTCTGAATTACTCCTTTCAGCGAAGGTCCCCCTTTTTAAGCCGACACTCGATAGGCATCGTAGACGCTGTCTATCTTTTTGACGTTGGCCAGGATGTGATCGAGATGGGATAGGCTGCTTATATCGAAAACGAACTTGAAGATGGCCACATTATTTTTGTCGGTCAGAAGGGAGGCTGATTTTATATTGACGCCCATCTCGCTGATGGCCGAGCTGATATCGCGAAGGAGCTTGGTCCGGTCAATCGCCTCGACTTGTATCTCGGCCTGGAAGAGATCGCCTCCGCTTGTATCCCAATGGACATCGATCAAGCGGGCCGAGTGTTTCTCCCGAATGCTTCTCATGTTAGAACAGTCTTTTCTGTGAATCGTCACTCCCCGGCCGACGGTTATGAAGCCAACTATGTCATCCATCGGGACCGGGTCGCAGCAGCGGGCAAGACGGGTCAGCATCCCTTCCGAACCGGCCACCCTAACTCCTTTCGCCTTTTTGATCTCCTTTTTTGGAACTTGAGAAAACTTCAGCTCCACCTCTTCCTGAGTCTCCTCTTCCAGGCTTAAGAGATTCATAAGCTTGGTCACAAGTTGACGGGCAGAGATGTTGCCGCTTCCCATGTTGGCAAAGAGAGTCTCTTGATCGCTCGCGTTCATCGATTTGGCCGCGGCCGTCAGGGTTTCAGCCGGGATTGAAGCGAGGCTCATCCCCTTCTTTTTGAGCTCCTTGGCCAGGGCTTCCTTGCCCGCATGCTCCATGCCCTCGCGGCTCTCCTTGCTGAACCACTGCCTTATCTTGGTCCTGGCCCGAGAAGTCTTGACGATCTTTAACCAGTCGCGGCTGGGATTGGACGATTTAGAGGTCAAGATCTCAACTATATCGCCGCTTCTCAGCTCATAGCCCAAAGGAACGATCTTGCCGCCCACCTTGGCCCCGATGCACCTGTGGCCGACATCGGTATGAATGGTGTAGGCGAAATCGAGCGGAGTCGAGCCCATTGGCAGGCTGATCACCTTGCCTTTTGGGGTGAAGACGAAGACCTCGCTCTCGAAGAGATCCGTCTTTAGGGTCTCCAAAAAGTCTTTGGGATCCTTGGTCTCGCTTTCCCACTCCAGCATCTGCCTAAGCCAGGAGAGACGCTCTTCAAATCTGTCCATCTTACCGCCCTCTTTATAGCGCCAATGGGCGGCGATGCCATAATCAGCAGTCTTGTGCATCTCATATGTCCTGATTTGAAGCTCTAAGGGTTTGCCATTGGGCCCGATGACCACGGTGTGGAGGGAGCGGTACATATTGAATTTGGGCATGGCGATATAATCTTTGAATTTGCCAGGTATCGGTTTCCAGAGGGAATGGACGACGCCAAGGGTTGCGTAGCAGTCTCTTACCGAACCCACCAGAATGCGCAGACCGGAGAGATCATAGATCTCGTTGAATTCCTTCCCTCGCCTTATCATCTTCTGATCGATGCTGTAATAGTGCTTGACCCGGCCGATTATCTCATGCTTTATCCTCATCTTCTTGAGTTCAGCGGCAAGTTGGCCTGTCGCCTCCTCGAGATAGGCCTCTCTCTGCCGCCTCGTCTCTGAGACGGTCTTTGCGATCTGAGCATACTTCTTGGGCTCCAGAGCCTTAAATGAAAGATCCTCCAACTCCCACTTAGCCTTGAAGATTCCCAGACGATGAGCAAGGGGGGCGTAAATATCAAGAGTCTCCTTGGCTTTTTGCCGCTGTTTCTCCGGGCTCAAGTGTTCGATGGTCCTCATGTTGTCGAGGCGGTCGGCTATCTTTATCAGGATGACCCTGATGTCCTTGGCCATCGAAATCAGCATCTTGCGCAGGTTCTCGGCCTGCTCCTCTTCCCTGCTAACAAACTCTATTTTGCCAAGTTTTGTCAGACCATCGATCAGCTCGGCCACTTCGCTTCCGAACTCGCTCTCGATCTCTTCCAAGGTTATCGCGGTATCCTCGACAACATCGTGAAGAAGGGCGGCCGCAATGCTGGTTGAGTCGAGTTCCATTTCAGCCAAGATATTTGCCACGCCGAGCGGATGAAAGATGTAGAGATCGCCTGACTTCCTATACTGATCTAGGTGAGCCTTCTTGGCCAGCGTATATGCCTTCTTAATCAGAGTAAGATCGGCCTCGGGGCTGTAGCTATTTATCTTTTCGATTAACTGCTTGATGTATCTTTCCATGATAGGGATATTTTAACAAATATTTGCAGGTTGAAATAGGAATGCCGGTCTAAGTGACAAGATAGGCCTCGATCCCCTGGAGTTTGAGTAATAGAGGGAGCAACTATCGCCCTTTTCGATTTGGAAGATGACCTCCTTGGACTTTCCAAGGAGCAAGAATTCGGTCGATATTGAGCGGGCCGCCATATTAGATATAAAACAACTATTATTGCGAAGGCAAAAATCCGTCATAGAAGAACATTGGCCCCTCCTGATTAATCCGCCAAAATTTATTCCTTGCGTAAAACCGTTTATTTATTATTGGTACAGCAGTTGAAGATTTTATTCAAGACAAAAATGGTTTCTGAACTTTGGCTGGATTATTCGACTTTGAGCAGACCTTTGGGGTAGATGGGCTGATTTATCATCGAGAGGAGTTCGTCTTCACCACTCATCATAACCCAGTCCTTAAAGCTGGCAAAGAGGTCCTTTTCGTCAACGCCCTCTTCGAACCTTACCGAATCCGAGAGAGAGAGTTTCATCGAGTGATTCTTGAGTCTTATGACCCTGTCGCCCCGGCTTCCAACGATCTCAAGGAGACCGATCTCTTCGAATATCTTAAGCCCTGCATATATCCCCGATTCGCTCAAAAATTTGCTGCCGGTCGCCTCCAGCTCGCTCAAGATATCGCAGTTTCCTGCCTCGATACTTCCTGAAGTAGAAGATAGGTTCTTTAGGGTCAGATAGAGATCGGTAAGACTCTTTCTGGAAGGGGCCATCGACTCCAAGATGAAGCGATTGATCTTGGCGTCATCCTCGCCGAACAGGAGGTGGATGTCGGCCCGCTCGCCGTCCCTGCCCGCTCGGCCACTCTCCTGATTGTACTCGATGAAACTGAAGGGCATATGATAGATGAAGATGTCGCTTATGTCCGGGATGTTGACTCCTTCACCGAAAGCGCTGGTGGAGACGACCACCGAAATGTCCCCCCGCTTGAATCTGGCCTCGATTTCATGCCTGGTTGCGGCATCAAGCCCCGCGTTATAGTAGGCCGTTCGATCCTTTAAAGCTGGAAGGTTATCTCTCAGAAAGGAGGCTATTTTAACGCTCTGCTCCCGGCTGTTGACATAAATTATGGACTTATTGCCTCCGGTCCTCTTTGAAAGAAAATTCCTGATATAATCGTCCTTCTTCTTTATTCCCCTCTTGTCCACCAGCTTTAAGTTTTCCCTTATGAAGGGATCTATTACCAAACGCTCAATCCCCAGAGTGTCGATTATCTCCCTTGCCACTTTTTCGCCGGCCGTAGCCGTCAAGGCCAAGATTAGAGGATCTTTTAAATTTTTGGCCATCTGCTTGAGGCGGGAGTAGAGCGGACGATGAAGCTCGGATGAGGTGCTTACGTGGTGAGCCTCATCGACAACAAAAAAACCGATCTTCTTTGAGAGCACTTGAAACTGATCCATATTGTGATGGAGGAACTCTGGAGTCGTCAGGGCGATGTGGGCCGCTCCGGCAAAAAGCGCCGAAAATATCGCCTCCCTCTCCTCGAAATCGATGTCACCAGAGAGACGAACGACCCCGAGCCCTATCTTTGAGAACTCCTCTTGAAGATAGTTTAATTGGTCGTTTATGAGCGAACGCAAGGGGTAGAGGATTATGGATATCTTGTCCTCCTTAATAGCTCGAAGAGCCGAGAATATGTGGAAGATGGCTGATTTTCCCCGCCCCGTTCCCATGATGACCAGGGTATTTTTGCCCTCTTTTAGCAGGCTGATGGCCTCCCTCTGTTTGGCAAATAGCTCCTTTCCGCTAAGCAAGATTTCTGCAAGTGATTTAATGAGCTCATCTTCGCTTAAATCTGCAAGACCAGCAAAGGTGAGCCCGTGCTTAAGTGCTCCTTCTTTCCTTAAGGGTGCATCCTTTTTGACCAGGATGTTTACTCCAAGATTCTTGTCCCCGCCTCCGGTTACCTCGGTTATCTTTACCTTGTAAGGCACCCCCGAATCTATAGCGGCGGCCAAATGCTTGGAGATGGCCGCCTTAAGAAAGCCGATTTGGGCTCCCCGCCCGTCCACAATCTTGATGGCGCTGGGGTCGAAGGAATTATTCTCATCCCTAATCAACTTGAGATCTTCGCCCGGAGTGAGCGCTTTGATGGTCTCCTGGCGACCCTCGAATGTCACCCCAACCGCCTTGGTATAGAATGAATCGGAGTCGATGATGTTTCGATGGGGATCATCCTCGAGCACTTCGGACGAGCGCAAAAAAAGCTCTTTTAGAAAATTATCGCCTAAAGTCTCTTTTTTGAGATAATCGACCAGATGAAGTTGGGGGGAAACGTTTTCGTTCCATTCATTTTTGACGAGCCCGCAGACTAAGTCGGCCCCGGCCAAACTATCGGAGTTGAACGAATCGAACTTATCCTTGTGATTGAACGATATCCCGGAAAGTGACGGGCTTCTCCCACCCCCCCCACTTGGGTGAGCGGCTATCTTGAATGATAGATGCCTCTTATCGCTTCCAACATAACTTGACCCCTCTAGAGATGCGGCCCTCAACCGAAAAATGGGCGGGGGATTGCCCACGCCAAATGGGGAGAGCATTTCAAGTTCCTCAAGGAGCTCAAGCGATATATCTGAAGAATCTATCCTTAGATCGATAGCGAGGCGAGGGATGAGATCGTCTTGACTCAGCCTCTCTTTGGCTATCCGGTTGATCCGCTCCTTAAAATCCTCAATCAGCTCCTCTTTGATCTTTAAGCCGGCGGCTCCGGCGTGCCCGCCGAAAGTCTCCAGGATATCCTCGCAGCCTGTCAAAGCTTCGAAAAGGTTGAAGGAGGGGATGCTGCGGCCGCTGCCAACAGCCAGACCGTCCTTTAGGGTTAGAAGAAAGGTGGGACGCTTATATCGATTGGCAAGGCGTGAGGCGACTATCCCCTTGACCCCCTCGTGCCAATCGGCTGAGGCGAGAACTATCACCAATTCTTTATCCAAATCCAGCTCTTTGGCCATGGAGAAGACCTCGGCCGTGATCGTCTCCTCTATCTTACGCCTCTCTTTATTCCTTCCATCGATTCGCTTTGCAAGCTCAATCGATTCGTCCAAGTCGCTTGAGAGAAGGAGTTTTACGCATTTGGTGGCATCGGCCACCCTTCCGGCTGCATTTAAGCGGGGGACAAGAAAATAGGCGGCGTCTTCGGCCGAGACCTTATCCGCCTTGAGCGAGGCGATCTGCATAAGAGCCCTAAGGCCGGGTTTGCCGCTAGGCTTAAGTCTATTAAGCCCCTCTTTGACCATGACCCTGTTCTCCCCAAGGAGGGGGACCATATCTGCCACCGTCCCCAGAGCCACCAGGTCAAGATGGTTTAAGATATCATAATCTTTCTCTGGGAGCTTCTGGGCCAGAGCCGAAAGGAGTTTGAAGACGACGCCGACGCCGGCAAGATTTCGCATTGGATGATCTGGGCCATCCTTTTTGGGATTTATGACGGCATAGGCTTTGGGGAGGCTTATCCCGGGCTCGTGATGATCGGTGATTATTACCGAAAGACCAAGATCATTAGCGTAATCAACCTCCTCTATGGCCGAAATGCCGGTATCGACCGTCAAGATTATTGAGACGCCCGACTCCTTCAAACGCTTTAGAGCGGACGCGCTCAGCCCATAGCCCTCTTTAAAGCGGCTTGGAATATAGAAGTTGACCTCGGCCCCAAGGTCACGAAGGACCCTTACGGCCAGAGCCGCGGCGGTTATGCCATCGACGTCAAAATCTCCAAAGACGGCTATGGGCTCGCCCTTGGAGATGGCTTCAGCTAAACGGGTGGCCGCGGCCTGGACGCCTTCTAACAGAAAGGGATCAAGAAGGGATGAGAGGCTGGGAGATAAAAAGCCAAAGGCCGCACCGGCTGAGGTGATTCCCCTTGCCGCAAGAAGGCTGGCAAGATGGATGGATACGGAGAGTTCTTTAGAGAGCTTTAGAGCAACGGTTTCATCGAAACCCTTAAATGACCATATGTAACCACCCGCAGATTGAGCGGTCCGGTCATCATCGAAGGATTCTTGCAAGGACAACTTGGGTCTCCAGACTAACCGCCATTGTTGGAAGGGGTCTTAAGATTTCTCGGTCTCCACTTTAGGCGCCGGCGCCGGCGCCGGCTCCGGCGGACAGGCCTCTATAAGTTTTGCGGCGTATTCCTTCTCTTTTGCCCGCAGAAGGGCTCTCTCTTTCTCTTCTTGCCTCTTTTTCGTCCTCTTTTTGGTCTTGATGAGAGCGGTTATGCCGGCCAGCATCCCCATCGCCCCTCCGACCATAACCGAGATGACGATGACCAGGGCCAAAGAGACCTCTACGCTGCCCAGACCATAGGATATTGTGACGGCGGCGGCGTTCTCTATGGCCAAGATGGTTACAAAAAGGATCAAGACAAGGATCAAAGCTAGTGAAATGAGCACCTTTTCCTCCAAATAGTTTTGGTTAACGATTCAATTTTAACCCTAAATCGGTACGCTTTAAACCTCGCTCGGAGCATATCTCGGCTCGGTCTCCTTCCAGATGGCAAAGAGCGGGCTCGCTATGAAGATGGACGAATAGGTACCGGCAATTATGCCAACCACCAAAACCAGGGCAAAGTCCCTGAGCGTCTCTCCGCCGAAAAGGAGGAGGATGAAGACAGGTATTATGGTGGTGAGCGAGGTATTTATAGATCTTGCCAGGACCTGATTGAGAGAATCGCTCACCATATCGAGATATCTTCTCTTACCCAGCGCCCGGGTATTCTCCAAGATGCGGTGGAAGACTACGATGGTGTCGTAGAGCGAGTATCCAAGGATGGTTAGAAGGCCTGCTATCATATTCGGCGTAACCTCGCGCCCCAAAAGCGCATAGACACCGACCGTAATGACCACGTCGTGCAAGAGGGCGGCCACAGCCGAAAAGGCCATCTTGTACTCGAACCTTAAAGTGATGTAGATAAGGATGGTGGCCAGCGACGCCGCCAAAGCGAGGAGCGCGCCCCTTGTAACCTGCTCTCCCCAGCCGGGGCCGACATCCTGGATGTAACGTATCTCCTCTATTTTGGCCTTGGTCTCAAATGCGGCCAAGATCTCTTTCTGAGTCGCCTGATCCAGCTTCTTGGACCTTATCAAGAACTCTTTGGTCTCAACCTGTTGAATGGTGCTGTTAGAGAGATCGAACTCCCTGAGCACGTCCCTGACATCGGCGGCGGTTATTTCGTTCTTGAAGGCGAGATCCAAAAGGGTCCCACCCTTAAAGTCTATGCCGGGTCTGATCCCTTTAAAGAGCATGGCCAGAGCGGCCATGGTTATCAGGACGGCCGAGATTATAAACCAGGTATTCTTTCTCCCCATGAAATCGAACTTTCTCAATTTTGGACCCCCTTAACCCCGATGAACAGGTGATTGTTGAATAATTTGACTTGAGCCATCAAGGCCAGCATCGGCCTGGTGAAGAAGAAGGCCGTAAAGAGGTCTATGAAGACGCCGAGTATGAGGGTAAAGGCGAATCCCCTGACCGGACCGACGGCCAGAAAGAAGAGGAAAATTACGGCCGACAGGGTGACGAAGTTGGCGTCAACCATGGTCTTGATGGCATTTCTGAAGCCGACATCCGCCGCTGTGCGGATACTCTTGCCCCCTCTCACCTCTTCCTTGAATCTTTCAAAGATAACGATGGATGAATCTGCCGCCATGCCGATGCTAAGGATCATTCCGGCGATTCCTGGCAGGGTCAGCGTCCAGGACTGATAGCGCCCTATGAAGGCTATGATCCCCCAGAAGATGGTGGCAAAAACGATGAGGGCCATGCTGGTTATGAGGCCGAGACCGCGATAGTAGGCGATCATGAAGAGAACAACTAATATAAGGCCGATGCCTCCGGCCACAAGGCCTTCTCTTAAGGAATCCTTGCCCAGGGTCGGGCCGACCATCCGGTTCTCATCGATTTCGAGGTTTACGGGGAGCGAGCCGGTCTTAAGGACGAGAGCCAGTTGTTTGGCTTCTTCAATCGTGAATTTTCCTGTTATGTTGGCGTTGCCGTCGCTTATCTTCTCTTGAACGAGCGGGGCCGACATCACCTGACCGTCCAAGACTATGGCAAGCTGCTTGCCAACCATCCTTCCCGTAACGTCGGCAAAAATTTGCGTTCCCTCTGAGGTGAATTCGATATCGATCTTGGCGTTGTTGAACTGGTCGAACGAGACTAAGGCGTTCTTGAGCTTATCTCCGGTGAGAAGGGTTTCGCCCAGACTATAGTTCTCACCGTCGAGACCTAGCACCTCTTTGAATTCGAGCTGAGCGGTTTTGCCGATTATCTCCAAAGCCATCTGTGGGTCTTCGATTCCGGGAAGCTGGATGGAGATGCTGGATAGACCCTGCCGCTGGATCTGAGGCTCGGCGACGCCGAGACCATCGACCCTTTTTCTGATGACCAGCATCGCCTGCTCCATTGACTCCTCTGTGATCGGAGCCTCCTTGGTCCCCTGAGCGGTCAAGAGAACGCTAAGGCCACCCTTGAGATCAAGACCGAGTTTTGTCGATTTGGACGGCGGAACGATCAAGTAGACGGCCGTCAAGATGATGACGAGTACCAATGATAGCGAGATAAGATTCTTTGTATTCTGTCGCAAACTGAAAAACCTCCTTAAAATTTATAGTAATTGAACGTCGTTTATGACCAGACTGAAGCTGCAACCCAAAACTTCGGCCGCCTGACGGCACATGACCATGCGGGTCAAGAATATCTCAAAATAGTCCATAACCTTACTGATGGTGGTATCTATCTGTATCTCGAGCGATATCTTCTTGGCCGCGTCATCGACGCGGAGGAAGGATTTCTGGGCGGCATAGTTGACACGATCGTGGATGTCATTTTTCTGGTGCGACATGGAACGGGCCTGTTGGCGCACCCGGCTCCGGTGGACGTCGGCTTTATCGGCCAGGACCAGAGCGGCCGTGATGTGATGGGTGGCCCAGCCATACTCCTCTTCGTGATTACCGATGGCGTTCATGACCAGGGCAATCTCTATTTCGGCCATACCCATATCCTTTAGAATGCTGCGAGCGAGCAAGGCGCCCGAAAGACCGTGTTCCTGGCGGCTGATGGTGTTGCCGATATCGTGCAGATAACCTGCTATGGCCGCAAGTTCAGCCTCTCTCTTGGGATATCTTAGCCTATCCAAGACGTTGTGGGCTATGTGGGCGACCAGGGCGGCGTGTCTTGGGCCGTGCTCGGTGAATCCTATGGCCCCAATGTACTTGTCGGCCATATCAAGGTATATGGGGACCGTTTCGTTCTTGGTCAAAACATCTAAGGTTACTCTATCTTCTTTTAATTCTTCCTCTTCGAACATCGGCTTCAGCGTCTCGCTCATATGGATGGATTCTTTACTTTTTGGCCAGAATGGAATTTTTGGCAAACACAACTACCACATTATCGGCCAACTCTAGTTCGACGGTCTCCTCGCCCACCGATTTCACTTTGCCGTGGACGCCGCCCATGGTGATGACCTCGTCTCCGGAGGCTAGCTCGCTGACCAGTTGTTTGTGAGCCTTAACCCTGGCTTGCTGCGGTTTGACCAGGAGCAAATAGAATAGGCCGATCAAAAAGACCAGATAGATAAGACTTAAGTAAGACAAGTAAATCACCCTTTCAAATTCTTGCGGCTTCTCAAGCTCTTCTGCTCGATGCGCCGAATTCGGCTAAAAAGTCCTCTTTGAAATCGAGGAAACTGCCCCTTTGAATCGCCTCTGACGCCTGGGCTATCATGTCAAACAGGAAGTTTAAATTATGCCATGTGAGTAAACGCAAGGCAAGGATTTCGCCCGCTTTAAAGAGATGTCTGATATAGGCCCTCGTAAAATTGGCGCAAGCGTAGCACTTACAGGTGTCGTCGAGAGAAGTGAGGTCCTTGGCGAAAGCGGCGTTCTTGATGTTTAGGTTGCCTTTCTTTGTAAAGGCGGTGCCGTTCCTTGCGATCCTGGTTGGCAGTGCGCAGTCAAACATATCTACGCCAAGAGAAATGGCATGAAGGATGCTCTCGGGATTTCCGACACCCATCAGATAGCGAGGGGCTTCAAAGGGCATCTCGGGAAGAAATCCGGCCAGGATCTCAAACATCATCTCATGAGGCTCTCCGACGGAAAAGCCCCCGATCCCATAGCCGTCGAAACCAATCTCAACCGTCCCCTTCAAGCTGTAATTCCGAAGATCGGGATATATGCCGCCCTGGACTATTCCAAATAGAGCCTGGCCGGTCTCTTTAAGTTCGCGTCTCTCTTTGCACCGTTTGGCCCAGGCCAGGCTCCGCTCGACGGCGGCAAGGATCCGTTCCTTATCGGCCGGATAGGGCGGGCATTCATCGAGGGCCATCATTATGTCGGATCCGAGATCGTGCTGAATCTCGATGGCCATCTCCGGGCTGAGATGATGAAGCGACCCGTCGATTATCGATCTGAAGTCGACCCCTTCATCTTTGACTTTTAGCGTCTCGTTAAGACTAAATATCTGAAAGCCACCGCTATCGGTCAGGATTGGTCCATCCCAAGCCATAAACTTATGGAGGCCGCCCGCCTCTCTGATCAGCTCATTTCCAGGACGCAGGTAGAGATGGTAGGCGTTGGAGAGGATCATCTTAGCTCCGGCAAGTTTAAGCTCGCTCGGAGCCATCGTCTTGACTGCGCCCCTCGTTCCAACCGGCATGAATAAGGGCGTATCTACCTCTCCATGGTTGGTCTCCATCCTGGCCAGCCTCGCAGAGGTCTTGCTGTCCACGGCCCTTACTTCAAAAGAGAACGACAAAAGCTGCTCCTTAAATACGAGTGAAAGAATATTTTATATCCAGGCTCCCGTAAGGGCAATCTTGGGCGGCCTAGATTATGAGCATGGCATCCCCAAAGCTGAAGAAGCGGTATCTCTCGCTTATGGCCTCCTCGTAAGCCCTCTTTATCAAATCCGTCCCAGCAAAGGCTGAGACCATGAGGAGGAGGCTCGATTTGGGCAGATGAAAGTTGGTAATCAGGGCGTCCACGATTCTGAAACGATAGCCGGGGTAAATGAAAAGCGATGTAAGGCCATCCTTTGGGCTCACTTGGTTGCCGTCCTTTCCTTCGCCTGCGGCCGTCTCCAGCACCCTGACGGAAGTCGTCCCAACCGCGATGATCCGGCCTTTCTCTTTACGGCTTAAGTTGATCGCATCCGCAGCCGCCTGGCTAAGCGAGAAGCGTTCGGTATGGATCTTATGGTCCCTCGGATCCTCCATCTTGATCGGCCGAAAGGTATCCAAACCGACGTCCAGAGTAACGTGGGCAAATCTTACGCCCACCTCTTTGAGCTCGGATATCAAATCTTTTGTGAAATGAAGGCCGGCCGTCGGGGCGGCAACCGATCCTTGCGCCCTGGAATAGACGGTCTGATAACGCTCTGGGTCGCTGAGTTCTTCAGTTATGTAGGGAGGAAGCGGAAGGATGCCGACCTCTTTTAGGGCTCCGTCGAAATCTTTAGCAGTCTCGAAATCCACCAGCCTCTTTCCCTCTCCAAGTTCATCCAGAATGGTCGCGCTCAAGCCCACCTTGGGCGGGCCGAATAAGACCCTGCTTCCAGGCTTAAGACGGCGGCTTGGTCTAACCAGGGCCTCCCAGAGATTATCGCCCCTTCTTTTGAGAAGTAGCAGCTCGACCTGGCCTTTAGTCCCCTTCCGCTCTCCAATCAGCCTTGCAGCAATGACCCGGGTGTCGTTTAAAACCAAGCAATCGGATGGGTTTAAGTAGCCCTTGATATCCGAAAAGGCGGCGTGGGTTATTTTGCCCCCTCTTTTTGAATCCTCCCAGTCAATGGGCCGCTTTCGCTCGACAATCATCAGGCGGGAGGCATCCCTTGGCTCGATGGGAGTCTGGGCTATTAGCTCCTTGGGAAGATGATAATCAAAATCGGATATCTTCATATCAGCGTCTAAAGAGATGGAGAATGAGGTTGATGAGGATGGTCAAAACCAGGCTGACCACTATAGAGGTAACCCAGGGAAAGTGGAGGCTAAAGCCATCCCGCTTGATGAAGATGTCGCCGGGCAAGCCTTTGAAACCAAGGTGGCCAAGGGCAAAAAATAGGGCGCCGACTATCAAGATGACAAGGCCAAACGTTATCAGCATCCGGCCAAGCGATTCGAAGTTCATTTCTTGCTCCTTCTTATGCGACTCTCCTCTTTGCTATAGGCGCAGCCGCAGTAATTTTGGATGTAGAGACCGAGCTCCCTGGCTTCATTCTGAGCGCTCCTAAAGCCCTGCCTAAAATCTATGAAGATGAATTCGACATTCGATTCAAATGCCGTCCGCCAGCCGGCCTCCCCTATCTCATCCTGATCTTGATGGAGACTGACCAGAAGCGTCGTGCTAAACGCATCGAAGCGCCCTGCTTTGGCAAACTGGGCCACCCCACTTAAACGGATATCATAACAGAGGCGGCAGCGTTCCTTCAAACCCGCCCTGACCTTATCCTCAAAGATGGTGGGATCAAAGGAGACGACCTCGAGCGAAAGGCCTTCTTTAAGTGCGTAATCTCTAACCTGATCGCACCTTCTATCAAACTCCCCCCTAGAATCGATATTTGAATTGAAGAAGAAGAGGGTCACCTCAAAGCCCTTATCCTTTAGAACCTTAAGCGGATATATCAGACAAGGCGCACAGCAGACGTGAAGCAAAAGTCTCATTCAAATCACTCTCAAGAAATTAGGCAAATCTATTCGGACGCCCCAATCGAGCAGTAATACATCTTGTTAAGCATATATTCACCAGAGAGAGGACACTCCCCACAGATGCAGCCGAGCTTTTTAAAGCCGCAGCCGCTTTTGCCCCACGCGCAGAAGAAGCCTTCGCTTTTTCCCTTCATACATTCGTCGTAAGTTGGGCAGCTCATGCAAATGCACCTCTCCATGTTCTCCTTTGTGTCGTCAACTTTCATCTTGATCGCTCCTTTCCTTCTTTAAAATCTGGGTTTTACCCTATATACGCTGCCGCTTCCCTTGCCGGATCCGTTTGGATCGTCACCGTGAAGGTCGGTGAAATATAGCCCGCCCGGCCCGAAGGCGAGTCCACAGATGCTGGCCGGTCCCTCTCCAACATACTCCACAAAAGTATCGTAAGTCAAAATGGAGCGACCATCATCGCCCTGGCGAATCTTGACAACCTTCTTCCCTTTGACCGCTCTCCCCTTTGCATGGGCGGCGCCAAAAAGGGCCACGAAGAGTTCGTCGTCGTATCCGGCCGGAAACTCACCATATTGGGAAAAATCGAGGGCGGTCGGAGCTTGGCAGAACTCCCAAACAAAGAGGGAGTTTTTGCGCATATCGTAGGGCCAACCGTAGTCGCCTTTCGCTTTCACTTTTGCCAGCCGGTCATCATTATGGGGACCATTATCGGAGATGTAGAGGTGGCCGTCACTCTTTCGGAAAACCGCCCCAAAGGGGGTTGCGGAAGCCCTTGGCAAAGACATAGCTCCCCTTAATCGGATTGTCGGGCGGAACGGAGCCGTCAAGCTCCATGCGCAGAATCTTACCGCGAAGATCGCTCTCATCCTGTGCAACTTCAGGATCTATCATGCCGTCGCCCACATTTACATAGAGTTTTTTGTCGGGTCCGACCGTAACGGCCTGGATCTGGTGAGCCGCCTTAACCGATGGGGTGGAATCGATTATGGCGACATGCGAGTCCATTTTTAAACCATCCGAAGAGGAGGCCCCGATGACCATGTTGAGCTTGTCGAGCCGGGCCACCTTTTCGCGGTGGCTAAGGAGCTCGTTAACAACCAAGGTGACGAGGAGAACTTCCAGGGGAATGAAGGCGATGTCGCCCAAAAGATAGATGGCGATATGGTAAGAGTCCTGAAATATCGAGAAATAGAGTAGATACAAAAGCAGAGAGGCTATTACCAGGGGTCAGTCCAAGTATTATCTGCCAACGAAATCGTTTCACGACTTCACCTCAAGTTTGGAATGATAATAACTTTCTTAACCCCAACATTAAACTACATTTGCCATATCTAATCCACCTCATCGGATTTGACGTAGATGCGGGCGTCCACGACCGCGCAGCCTCTCCCCTTATCGAAGACCATGACCGGATTCATCTCGGCCTGATCTATCTCGGGAAAATCTGAGATCATGACCGAAAAACGAAGAATGATGTCGCAAAAGGAAATGATATCCCTCTCCTTCGAGCCGCGCCAGCCGGTAAGGAGCCGGCTCCCTTTAAGCTGAGCGAGCATCTTCTTCGGATCTATATCGGTCAAGGGATGGATGGCAAAGGCCACATCCTTTATGAGTTCGACGTAGGTTCCGCCAAGACCCAGCATTATGAGAGGCCCAAAGGTTGGATCAAGCGACATCCCAACTATCACCTCTTGACCATCGGCCAGCATGGGCTGGATTATCACTCCCATCATCTCATCCAGTTGACCCAGAGACTTCATCTTTTCTCTTATCTTCTTGAAGGCCTCTTTGACCTCCTTTTCGTTCTTCAGGTTCAAGACTATCCCGCCGACATCGGTCTTATGGGTTATGGTATCGGAACGGATCTTCATGACGACCGGAAAACCGATCTCTTTGGCTAAGGTGGCGGCCTCCTCCTCGGAGGCCGCCACACCAGTTTTGGCTATAGGTATGCCATAGGCCTCAAGTAACTCTGCGGCGACTTCTGGCATGAGCCAATTGCCTTCCTTGGAGGAGACAGCCATCTTCTCCAAAAAGCGGGCTCTTATCCCTTCCGCGTTGATATCATCGAATTTGACGACCTTGCCCTCTTCGGCCTCCTTATACTTGGCATATTGATATGCTCTGGCCAGGGCCCCGACCGCATTTTCCGGAAAGATGAAGGAGGGTACGTAGCGCGCTTCATCGATCTTGAGATCGACTGAAGGGGAACGGGACATCATGAAGCAGGCGATGACAGGTTTTTCCCCTTTATACCCCTCCATAGCCGCCTTTACTTCGGCCGCCACCTCTTCGGGGTGGGTCACAAGCGGGGGTATATAGATCATGATGACGGAATCTATCCCCTTGTCTTCAAGGATGACCTTTAAGGCCTTCCTGTATGAAGCGGGCTCGGCCGAGGCGATCATGTCGACCGGATTGGTTACGGCCGCCTCCTTGGGCAAGAACTCCCTGAGTTTCTTTTGTGTCTCTTGGCTCAAGGGCGGGGCCACCAGACCCCAGCCCTCACAGGCGTCGGCGGCCAAAACCCCCGGCCCGCCCGCGTTGGTCAAGACGGCCACCCGCGGCCCCTTGGGAAGCGGTTGATTTACCAGAACTTCGGCCACGTTAAACATGTTTTCGATGGTGCTCACCCTGATGACGCCCGACTTTTTGAACATGGCCTCGACAGCTACTTCAGAGGCGGCCAGCGCCCCGGTATGTGAGGAGGCGGCCCTAGCCCCCACGGCCGAGCGGCCAGATTTAACCGCGATGATCGGTTTTTTGCGCGAGACGCGCCTTGCGATCTGGCTAAACCTTCTGGAATTACCGAATGACTCCAGATAGAGCAGGATGACATCGGTCTCCTCGTCATCCTCGAAGAACTCGATCAGATCATTGCTGGATATGTCGAGGCGGTTTCCGATGCTGACAAACTTTGAGATGCCAAGGTTCATGTCCTTGGAATAATCGAGAAGAGCAAGGCCGAGCGCCCCACTCTGAGAGCCGATACTAAGACGTCCTTTGGGCGGTCTTATCGGTGAAAAGGTGGCGTTTATCTGGACATCGGCATCACCGTTAAAGATGCCCAAACAGTTCGGCCCAATGACCCGCATGCCGTAGGAGAGGACCTTCTCTTTGAGGAGGCGCTCCCTCTCTTTGCCCTCACCATCCGACTCGCCGAAGCCGGCCGAGATTATGACCAGTCCCGCCACGCCCTTTTTGCCGCATTCATCTACCACATCGATGACGCGTTTGGCCGGAACGACTATCACAGCAAGATCGATGTTGCTGGGGATCTCGGTGACAGAGGGATATGATAAGACGCCGGCAACTGATGAGGCGTTGGGGTTGACCGGAAAGACCGGGCCGTTAAAAGGATACTCCAAGAGGTTGCGAAAGACGGCTCCCCCGACGCTTTCCGGATCGCGCGAAGCTCCGATGACGGCCACGCTCCTTGGATAGAGGAGCCTTTTAACCCCGGCCGACCTTGCCATGTGCTCCCTAATTAGCTGTCTCTTTTCGAACTCCTCCTGCTCTTCTAAGTCTATCTCTATTACGTAGACGCCTTCATGGAAGTTCTTGTCAAGCTTAAACCCGCTCTCGTCGAATATCTTGAGCATCCTGGTATTTTCGGGCAGAACATTTGCGACGAACTTCTTGATTTTGAATTTATTTGCGGCCCCTGCCAACTGCTCGATGAGGGCGGTTCCGACCCCGCGGACCTGGAGCCTATCTTCGACCACGAAGGAAATCTCGGCCGTTTTGCCATCGCCTATTATGTCCCACCTGCCGACTCCAACTATCCGTTCGGCCTCACCTTCGCCGATGGTGGCCACGAAAGCCACCCTCTTTGGGGGATTGACCTCGGTAAAATAGGCGAGCTCCTCGGCGGTTATCTTTTCTTTGGCGTAATGAAAGCGGAAATATCTGGTCTGAGGACTCAAACGATAGAAGAATTCTTCCAGCTTTCTTTTGTCTTCCGGTGCAATTGCTCTGATGCGGAGGCTCTTGCCGTCCTGAAGTATGACCTCAAAGCCCATGTTCTCTTTGGGGGTTGCATAGACCGCCATATCGTCTCCCTCTCCCTTTGTCTGCCTATCGCCTCGATAATTAATGGCCCAAACGGGCATCTATCTTTATATCGGCAAATATGAAAGAAATGTGACTTACAAAAAGATTTGGGCTCTTTTTAAGGATTCTTGGAAGCCTGCTTCTGATATTCGAAAAAGGAGTAGGGGATTGAGTAGATGGAGACAAGGGTGACCGGGATGATGACTATGAAGAAGGCAAAATCTTTGAAGAGAACGCCAAAAGCCGAGATCAGGCCGGCCACCTTGGATAGCCTTCCTCCAAGCTTATGCGTCTTTTCCCAGACCTCGTCGCTACTCAGAGTCCAAGGGGTTCTTATGCCGATAAACCAATTCGGTTTGGCGTGCTCGATCAGAACGCTTGAGTAAAATATCAGAAGACCGATGGCGACGGGCATCAAGATATTTATGTCAATTTCGATCCCGATGTTCCAGAGGAGCGAGTAGGCATAGACCAAGAAGAGGAAGGCAAAGATCAGGGTGATGAACCAATCCGTCAAACGGGATTGACCTTGAAGTCGAACTTCTTTTTAATGGTCTATATGTATCTGATGGTCTGCCCGACCCACTTGGAATCGAAGACGATAACTGGATCCCTTTACGGCGGGAGCTCAAGGTCGAGCTTTATGATCTCAGGCTTTGGTATGGTCGAAAGCGCAATCTCTTTGACAAGAAGGCTCGAAACCGACAATTTCGATGGTGTCATCCTCTTTGGCACTGCCGGAGCCTACCAGGGTGGTGGAGCAAATCTTTTGGACATCTGCCTTGCGATCAGGGAATCATTCGGGGATTTAGGGCTGGCCAAGGGCAATGAGATACTCCCTTTTGACCTGGCAGAATTGAACAAAAAGATCACTTTTAGCCTGCAAAATGATCTCTTGCACAAGGTTGAGAGGAGCATGAAAAGACTTGATATCCCCTATGAGAGAGGAAATTTCGTCACCGTAAATTCGTCTAGCGGCTCCAAAGAGAGAGGGGCGAGCCTTGCTAAAAGATTTGACGCCATCTGTGAAAACATGGAAGGTGCGGCCCTGGCCAGGGTCTGTCAGATTTATCACACCCCCTTAGTCGAGATCAGGTGCGTAAGCAACATGGTCGGGGTGAGAGATAGAGCGGCCTGGAAGCTCGAAGAGGCGGCGGCCAAGATCTCATCCATCGTGGATAACCTAGCCCTGGAGGCCCTCCTTGAAACGGATTAGCCTGGGCTTCTCCCCCTGTCCCAACGATACCTTCATCTTCTACGCCTTGGTAAACGGCCTTCTTAAGCAAAATGGTCCCTCCTTCGACCCACATATCGAAGATGTTCAGAAGCTGAACGAGATGGCCTTTGAGGGGGAGCTTGATGTCAGTAAGCTCTCGTTTGCCGCCTTCGGCCATCTGCTCGATGATTATGTCCTCTTAAACAGCGGGGCGGCCATCGGTCGAGACTCCGGCCCCCTGATTATCGCCAAAAAGCCCCTGAAAAAGAGAGATCTCCCAAGCAAGAGGATGGCCGCCCCGGGAGAATTTACGACTGCAAGTCTCCTCCTAAAGCTCTATTGCCCGACTTTGGGTAGGCCGATTCAGATGCGTTTTGATGAGATAATTCCATCCATCCTGAGTGGACGGGTCGATGCGGGGGTAATAATCCATGAGAGCAGGTTCATCTTTGCCGAAAAGGGCCTCTTCCAAGTGGCCGATTTGGGTGAGTGGTGGCAGGATGAGACCGGCCTACCCCTGCCCTTGGGCGCAATCTTTGCCAAAAAGAGCCTTGGGCGGGAGATGATTAAGACGATCGAACGCCTAATCAAAATGAGTTTGGAGTTTGCCCTAGCCGATCCGGATGGACCGATGGATTACGTTCGGAGGTATGCCAGCGAATTGAATGATGACGTCATAAAGAGCCACATCACTCTCTACGTGAACGATTTTTCTCTAAGCCTCAAAGGCGAAGGCGTAAGGGCCGTGAGCCGTCTGCTCGAAATGGGGTCGAAAGCTGGCCTCTTCCCTCGTTGCAGTGGCGACTTTATGTTGGACTGAATCGTTTTACTATCCTAGCCGAAATAGGCCGAGTATAGCCAGTATTTCCTGTCGCTGCTGACATAATCTAGATAATTCCGGCTATACTCCTTGCCATCCCAGGGATCATGGTAGATGACCGCCCCTTTTGCCCTATCGTAGCCGACAATGAGTTCGGCGTGAGAGAAATTGAGACCCTTGTGGCAGGCGACAACGATTATGGGAAACCCCGAATCTATCTGGTATTCTACCGCCTTGAAGCTCAAGGGTTCCCGCTTGATCTTGGCCCGATGGGCGGCCAATCGGTCGATCCCCTCGACGATATCCTCAATGAAGAGGGGCCGGTCGAAATCATCCTTTCCAAAGAGCCCTTTAGCTATCTCGGTATCCCTATCGATCTCGTCGCCCAAAAGATAGGCCGATGTCATCGAGGCGACGGTCGCACCGCAAAGATGACTGTAGGGAGCTTGGCAGAATTTGGGGACGCTCAAAACCTTTCTTCTTCCCGCTGTGGGCTGGTTAAAAAAGAGCGGGATCATGAAGGGGAGGATCAGGGCCAGCGCGATCACGGCAAGGAGAACGCCTCTCTCTTTGCGTCCGGAGCCCAAGTTGAGTGAATCAAAGGCCCTTTTTAAACTTTTTAACATACTCTTCAACCTCGATCATCGGAGGCCTCATTATGTCTGCTATCTCTTTGACCTCGAGAAAGAAATTCTTGGGATCTTGATGTATCAACTTCATCGACTTATTGGTCTCTTGAAGGAGATGGACCCTCTTCTCCCGTTCAAGATGATCGATAACCACCCCGATTATGCCAAAGGACATCTTGCTCAAAGCGGCAAGGTTTTGGTTGCGGTGGATCCTTTTTATCAGGTCGACTTGACCGAAAGCCTGCAAGCCGAACTTCTCTAAGATGTTTATCAGAAGACCTATCTCGACCCCGTAGCCGGAGTAGAAGCCGACCTGCTCCAAGACCCCCCGGCGGCCAGCGTATTCGCCGGACAGGGGCTGAACCATCCCGGAGAGCTCGGGAAAGAATAGATTGATTATGGGCCGGGCGACGAGCTCGGTCACCCGGCCGCCGCCGGCTTCCTTATATTTACCCCCCTCTTTGATGGGACGGTGATAAAATCCTTTGACGTACTTGATTTTGTTATATTTTAGAAGCGGGCCGACCAGACCGTAGACGAAACCGGGATTCATGTTCTTTATGTCGCTATCGACCCAGACGATTATGTCGCCATTTAGAGCATAGAGGCTCTTCCAGAGCGACTCACCCTTGCCGGGAAAGCTTCCGTGAGAGGCAAGGACCTCATCATCGGTGATTATCTTCACCCCAAGCTCTTTGGCGATCTCTCTGGTCCCGTCGATAGATTTGCTGTCCAAGATGGCTATCTCGTCGAGAAGAGGATACTTCTCGACGAGCTCACCCTTTAGAATTGAGAGAATATTTCCGATCGTCTCGGCCTCGTTCAAAGTGGGAAGACCGAGGCTGATGGTCAACTTCTGCTTGACTTTAAGCTCGAGAAGTTCATCTATGTCGTCGAATTCACTCACATGAAAGGTGTTTTCAGCAAACCATCTATCCACGATGGTGGAGATGTCCGGCTTGACCTTAGCCCCCTCTTTTGACTCCTTTTCCGATTCGAAGATTTTGGTTCTAGAGGAAGAGGAGGATCTGGCAATTATCAGGGTATTCTCCAGCTTTCTTGCGATATTTTCCGAAATGGGACCGATTAGGGCTCCCTTTTCGGCCTCGGCAGTGGCCCCCATGATCACCACATCATACCCGGAAGCAAACTCAAGGGTTGTTTTAGTCACGTCTTCGGAGGCAATTGATATGATCTCCACATCCCTGGCTAGGGCCGAATCCTTCTTAAGATAGGTCTCTAGATCTCTTTTGTCCTTTTCGGCCTGGCCAAAGGCCAGGCTTGCCACGTGAAGCAGAGAAATCTTTGACCCATGCTCTTTGGCGATAGAGTTAGCTATGTTCAGCACAAGTTTGGCGTGAATCCCGCCCCTGATGAGGAGAAGTATGCTATCCATCCGGTCGGTCTTGCCCGGCTTGACGAGAAGAATGTCACCCAAGTAGCCATCGGCAACCTCATCGATCAAGGAGAGGTTCCTGTCTTGCGCTTTCGGCCTTCTCCCGTTCCACTCCAGAAATATTAAGTTGCAATCCTCTCTTCTGGCCGTCTCGATTATCTCCGGACCGGCCACGCGAGCCACTCCGACCAGGGTCTTCATTTCAACCGTCTCGCTTCTGCCCATTTCGAAAAAGTTCTTTATCGCAAACCGGAATCTGCGAGCGGGGATGGCTCCATAACTTAGGGAGAGGTCTTCGGGCACTTCCACAAGACCTAAGGCTATCAATTTGCTGGACGGACCCCCTATCATCTGGGAGGCTATCTTTATCAAGATCCCGCTCGGACTAGATTTGGTGAAGGGAAGAAGGATCCTATTTGCTTTTCTAGTCAAATGACTACCTCCTTGGGCGAAGAGTACGCTCCGGGCAGAATGGGTTAGAATAGGGACTCGTTGCTGGCTGAATATCCGATTCCCAGGTGGTCATAGGCTTTCTCGGTGGCTACCCGGCCACGCGGCGTACGCATCAAAAAACCCAGTTGCAGAAGATAGGGCTCGTAGACATCCTCGATCGTACCAGGCTCTTCGCCCAGAGCGGTTGCCAGAGTCGTCAGACCGACGGGCCTTCCCTTGAACTTCTCGATCAGAACCAGAAGCAGCTTCTGGTCCAGCTTGTCCAGCCCCTCCTTGTCCACCTCGAAGAAGGAGAGAGCTTCGGTGGCGACCACCTGGTCTATGGTGCCGTCGCATTTGACTTGAGCGTAATCACGAACCCTCTTTAGGAGCCTATTTGCTATCCTGGGCGTTCCGCGCGAACGTTTGGCGATCTCTTCGGCCCCACCGTCATCTATCCCTATGCAGAGTATGGAAGCGGAGCGGATGATTATCTCCTTCAGTTCGGAGGCCGCATAGTGATCAAGCCTGGCTTGGACGCCGAAGCGGTCGCGTAGTGGTGAGGTTATAAGGCCGGTTCTTGTCGTCGCTCCGACCAGAGTGAAATGTGGGATATCGAGGCGCAGTGATCTTGCGCTCGGCCCCTTTCCGATGATTATATCGAGCTCGAAGTCCTCCATGGCTGGGTAGAGAATCTCCTCGACCGACCTGTTTAAGCGATGTATCTCATCGATGAAGAGGGCGTCGAAGGGCTCAAGATTGGTCAAAATGGCCGCCAGATCTCCCGCCCGCTCCAAGGCCGGGCCCGAGGTTATCTTGATGTTTGTGCCCATCTCATTTGCGATAATGGTGGCCAGGGTCGTCTTGCCGAGTCCCGGCGGGCCCGATAGAAGGACGTGATCTAGAGCCTCTTTTCTATTTCTGGCAGCCTCAATATAGATGCTAAGCTGTTTTTTTGCGCTCTCCTGGCCGATGAATTCGCTAAGAAGCTTAGGGCGCAGGCTTCTGTCATACTCTATCTCTTCTTCGGTCAGGTGACCGCCCAGCATCCTATCTTCCAAACCGTTCTCCAATCCGGCTCAATGGATCTTTTAAGCCTCGGCGGCTAGCTCTTGGCAAGCCTCTTTAGCGCCGCCTTTATCATATCCTCGACCGAAGCATCCTTGCGCACTTCGTTCTTGAGCGCAATGGATGCTTCGGTCTGAGAGTAGCCCAGATTAACCAATGCCTCTTTTGCCTTCAGGTAATCGGAGTCTTCGTAAATCCCGCTCTCTCCAATGAAAGATGCGGGCACCTCTACCCTCTCCTTCATCTCCAAAATCAGCCGCTCGGCCACCTTCTTGCCGATGCCTGGAATGCTGACGATGAGGTCAATATCGCCTAAAATTATGGCCCCTGTAAGATCAGCCAGAGAGAGGCTGCTCAATATGGATAGGGCAAGTTTTGGCCCAACCTTTGACACCGAGATGAGTTTCATAAACATCTCTTTTTCAACCCGGCTCGAAAAGCCAAAGAGCTGCATGATGTCTTCTCTGATGTGAAGGTGGACAAATAGGGAGGCTTGGGCGCCGACATCTTTTAGGTCCCCATGGGTGGCCCCCGATATGAAGAGCTCATAGCCGACCCCGCCGGTCAATAAGACGACCCTGTCCAAGGACTTCTCTTTTATGATCCCTTCCAGATAGGAGATCATCTTCCTCCCGATCTTAATCTCCACCCATGTGGGGGTTTTAAGGATTACTTAAGCGATTTCATCTTCCTTGAGTGAAAATGGCATATTGCGACCGCCAGGGCATCCGAAGCGTCATCGGGCCTTGGCGTAACGCTTAAGTTTAGTATGGTCTTGACCATCTCTTGGACCTGTCTCTTCTCAGCCCGGCCATAACCGACAACCGATTGCTTGACCTCAAGCGGAGTATAGTCGGCGATGACAAGATTCGATCTTGCCATGGCCAAAAGAACAACCCCTCTCGCCTGGCCGACCGAAAAGGCGGTCTTTGCGTTGGAATTGAAGAAGAGGCGCTCGATGGCCACCTCTTCTGGAGCATACCTCTCTATCAGCTCCTCGGTCTGAAGAAAGATTTCACTTAGGCGCAGAGCCAGACTTAAGTCCGCCTCGGTCCTGATGCACCCGAAGTCTATCGGACTTATCTTGTTGCCTATGCAATCGATCACGCCATAACCGGTTGTGGCAAGACCGGGGTCTATCCCTAAGATTATCAAAAGGTTAACCTCTTAAGAGATTGTTGAACCTGTGCGAATATCAGGAGAGCTCCTCCATGATCTCGTCTAAGATATCGAAATTAGAATAGACTTCCTGAATGTCGTCGTGATCCTCCAAGGCGTCCATGAACCTTAGGACCTTCTTGGCGTCGTCCTTGGACAGCTCTACCGTCTCTTTGGCCAGCCAGCTGATGCCAGCCGAATTATTTGCGATACCGGCCGCCTCTAGCGCCTCGAGAACGCTTTTGAGATCGGCTGGATCAGAAATTATCTCAAAACGGTCGCCTTCATCGACAATATCCTCGGCCCCCGCCTCTAAAACGATGGCAAGTATGGAGTCCTCCGTCAACGAGCCGTCCTTATCGACCGAGACCACCCCTTTGCGATCAAACATCCAGGCCACGCAGCCGGTGGTGCCCAGATTGCCATTGTGCTTGGAGAATATGTTTCTAACGTCGGCGGCCGTCCGGTTACGGTTATCGGTCATGGCGTAAGCCATGACCGCGACCCCGGCCGGGCCATATCCCTCATAGACGATGGTTTCATAGGACTCGCCGCTCAGTTCGCCGGTCCCCTTCTTGATGGCCTTATCGATATTTACAGCTGGCATATTGTATTCCTTGGCCTTGGCCACGGCCAAGGCCAAGGGGGAGTTGCCCTCGACCTTGCCACCGCCCTCTTTGACAGCAACCGTTATGGCCCTTGAGAGCTTGCTGAATATCTTGCCCTTTTTTACGTCGGCCGCAGCCTTCTTATGCTTGATCGAACTCCACTTGGAATGTCCCGACATCTAACAGATTGCCCCTTTTGTTAACCTTTAGGATATCTTAACAAATCTTTAAATGTTTGGCTAAAGCTTAAAAACGATGGCCAAAAAGAAAATCCCCAAACAAGTTGGGGATTTTGAGCTTATCGACAGCCTTTAAGAGATTCTCTTAAGCCGTTATCTCCTCATCGACTAGATTTGGATCTTCACCCTCGGCGACCAAGGTCGGCTCCATCTCTTTGACCACCGTATCCTTGGTGACAACGCACTTGGAGATGGATGAGGTCGAAGGAACCTCGTACATGGGACCGAGCAGAATCTTCTCCAGAACGGCCCTAAGACCCCTTGCTCCGCTCGCCCTCTGAAGCGCCTTCTCAGAGATGGCCAGAAGCGCCCCCTCGGTGAAGACGAGATCGACTCCGTCATATGAGAGCATCTTTTTGAACTGCTTGACCAGGGCATTTTTCGGCTCGACGAGTATCTTTATCAGGTCATCCTTGGTCAGATTATTGACTGCCGCAATCATCGGCAGACGTCCGACGAACTCGGGGATGAGTCCGTATTTGACCAGATCTTCGGGGAGAACGTACTCCAAGATATGACTGATGTCCTCGTCATCTTTGGGTTTAAGGTCGGCCCCAAAACCGAGGCCCTTCTTACCCACCCGAGAGCTCACTATCTTGTCTAAACCATTAAAGGCTCCGCCGCAAATGAAGAGGACGTTGGTGGTGTCTATCTGAATGAACTCCTGATGCGGATGCTTGCGGCCGCCTTGGGGCGGAACGCTGGCCACCGTCCCCTCGAGTATCTTGAGAAGTGCCTGCTGAACGCCCTCGCCGGAGACGTCCCGGGTGATCGAGGGATTCTCCGATTTCCTGGCTATTTTGTCGATCTCATCAATGTAGACGATGCCGGTCTCGGCCTTCTTGACGTCGAAATCGGCCGCCTGTATCAACTTGAGCAGTATGTTCTCAACATCCTCACCGACGTAGCCGGCCTCGGTCAAAGCGGTGGCGTCGGCGATGGCGAAGGGAACGTTTAATATCTTGGCCAGAGTCTGGGCGAGCAGTGTTTTTCCGCAACCGGTTGGCCCGATGATTAAGATGTTGCTCTTCTGGAGCTCGATATCATCCTCTTTGACCTTGCCCATCTTGGCCCGCTTGTAGTGGTTGTAGACGGCAACCGATAGGGTCTTTTTGGCCGATTCCTGACCGACCACATAATCGCCCAAGATACTAAAGATCTCCTTGGGCTTGGGCAGCTCGTCCACGCTGAATTCGGTCTCGGGCTCCAACTCTTCATCGATGATGTCGTTGCAGAGATCGATACACTCATCGCAGATATAGACGCCGGGACCGGCTATCAGTTTTTTGACCTGCCTCTGGCCTTTGCCGCAAAAAGAGCATTTCAGATGTTCAGGAGGGGTATCTGAGAATTTTGCCATTTAAAGCTCCCTATTTTTTCCTCTCAGCAACTACCTCATCGACCACGCCGTAATTCTTGGCCTCCTCGGCAGTCATTATGTAATCGCGATCGGTGTCTGAGGATATCTTCTCTATGCTTTGGCCAGTATGCTTGGCTATTATCTCATCGAGTAATCGACGCATCCTAAGTATTTCTTTAGCTTGGATGTCTATATCAACAGCCTGGCCACTGGCCCCGCCGTGCGGTTGATGTAGAAGCACTCGCGAATTTGGCAGAGCGAACCTCTTGCCAACCGCTCCCGAAAGAAGTAGAACGGCTGCGCCGCTTGCCGCCTGACCGATGCAGTGGGTCGAAACGTCCGGTTTTATGTACTGCATCGTGTCATAGATGGCCAAGGTGTCGGTTATCAGCCCGCCTGGGCTATTGATATAGAGCTGGATGTCCTTCTCGGGATCATCAGACTCGAGATGAAGGAGCTGGGCGATGATCACGTTGGCCACATTGTCATCTATCTCACTGCCCAAAAAGACTATCCTCTCGTTTAAGAGACGGGAGTATATATCAAATGATCTCTCGCCTCGATTGGTCTGCTCTATTACTATCGGTATCAGACTCATTTACCCGTTTCCTCCTCTTTATTGTCCTTCTTATCCGCCTTGGCTTTAACCATTTCGACCAGGCGTTCCATCGCCTTTCTCATCAATAAATCGTCCTCGATATCTGATATGACGCCCCTCTCTTGCAATGTCTTCTTGAGGTCTTCCTTCTCCTCGCCTATCCCGTCGGCCAGCTCACCAATCTCCTTGTCGACCTCTTCGAAAGAGACTTCTATCTTCTCTTTTTTGGCCAGCGCCTCAAGAACGAGTGACTCCTTTACGGTCCCGGCCGCCCTCTCTTTGAAAGACTCCTTGAGAATATCGGGACTTGACCCTGTAGCCTTGAAATACTCGTCGCTCCCGACACCACGGGACTTCATGCCGACCATAAATTGACTCACCATATCATCTACCCTCCTATCAACCATTATAGCGGGTATATCAACCTTTGACTCTTCGGCTAGTTTAATCAGTATCTCCCTATGAAAGTCCTCCTCAGCTTTGGCTGCCTTGATATCGGTCAACTTCTTTTTGATATCGGCCTTATACTCGGCCATATCTTTGCAGCCGGCCGCCATATCGGCAAATTCGTCGTTTGGCTCGGGAAGGTTTTTGACCTTTATCTCCTTGACGATTACCTTGAAATCTACTTTTTTGCCCGCAATCTCGACAGCATCGAAATCGGCCGTTGCGTCTATGGAAAAGCTCAATTCGTCTCCGACGCCGGCTCCGATCAGGTTCTTGTCAAATCCGGGAAGGAGCATCTGGCCTCCGATCTCGATCATTGAGTCGATCCCTGAGCCACCCTCAAACTCTTTGCCGTCCAAAAGACCCTCGAAGTCGATCATGACAAAATCGCCCTCTCTTACCAGCCTATCATCGGCTACGCTCAAGGTTGCCTTCCGGTTTCTAGCCGACTCAATCTGGGCCTTGACCTCGTCGTCGGTCACCTTAACTTCAGCCTTCTTGACCGATATCTTCTTGTAGTCGCCAAGGATCACTTCGGGTTTGACCTCGACTTCAGCCTGATAGACCAGATGATCTGCCCCGGCTTCCTTGACGTCGATCTTGGGAAGATCTATCGGCTCCACATTCGATTCGGCCACAGCCCGTTCGTAGGAGCCCGGAACGACCTCTTTGATCATCTCATCGATGACCAATCCCTCTCCAAAATGGGAGTCTATGACCTTTTTGGGAACCTTTCCTTTGCGAAAACCGGGGACATTGACCTTCTTGGATATCTTGGCATAAGCGGCCACCATCCCCTTTGCCACATCCTCCTTGGGGACCTCCACCTTCAAGATGACCTTATTCTTTTCGCCGCGCTCTACTTCTACCTTCAAGGATTCGTCTCCAAACGGTTTTTATGATGATGGTGCGGGTGAGAGGAGTTGAACCTCCACGCCTTGCGGCACATGCTCCTAAGGCATGCGTGTCTGCCATTCCACCACACCCGCAAATCTGATCGACGGTGATAAAGATAAGTGGTGGGCCGTACAGGATTCGAACCTGTGACCTTGGGATTAAGAGTCCCCTGCTCTACCAACTAAGCTAACGGCCCGCATTTATATGCATGGATCATCTTTAGCTAAAACTCTGGCGCGCCTGGAGGGATTCGAACCCCCGACCTGCGGATTAGAAGTCCGATGCTCTATCCAGCTGAGCTACAGGCGCATCTGGTCAAACTTTTGCTGGTTGAAATTTACCCAACCAAGCGCTTTCAGCACTCACCCATCGCTTCGGCGATGTTGGAGCGGGAGACGGGACTCGAACCCGCGACCAACAGCTTGGAAGGCTGTGACTCTACCACTGAGTTACTCCCGCTTAAAAAGATGATGGGGTGGCTGAGGGGACTCGAACCCCCGGCCTTTGGAGCCACAGTCCAACGCTCTAACCAACTGAGCTACAGCCACCATCTAAGAGTCAATCTCTGAAATCTGGCCAGGTTTATTCCTGGTCGGGGTGGAGGGATTCGAACCCCCGGCCTCCTGCTCCCAAAGCAGGCGCGCTAAACCAAGCTGCGCTACACCCCGCGTGATCTATAAAAGATCGCTCAAAACAAATGATAAGGTTTTCAAAGAATATTTTTGCCCCGCAATATTTGCGGGGCATACCTTGCAAAAGACCAGTAGTAGTATAAGAAAAATATCTTAAGCAGTCAAATGAGCGAGGCCCGTTTCGTGGCGTGCAAATCGATTAAGGGATCGCGTCAACCTTAAAGAGTTGAGTATCGCTTTTGTGCAACATCTTGCCCTAAAAATCGTCTGTAGCCTCATGGGGGCTCAAATCAATCTCTTAGGACCTCTATTATCTCCTTCATCTGCCGAAAAGCCTTGCCTCGATGACTAAGCTCATTTTTGAATTCTGGTTCAAGTTCAGCCATGGTTTTATTATAGCCATCCGGGACGAAGACCGGGTCGTAACCAAAGCCTTTAAGGCCCCTTGGTTCGGTTGCGATCGCTCCTTTGCAGTCGCCGCAGGTAGAATAGTTCTTGCCGCCTGGAAGCGTAAGGACGGCCAAGCAGACGAATCTAGCCGATCTTCCGTCTTCCGGCACGCCCTCCATCTCCTTGAGCAGCTTTGCAACGTTGGCGTTATCGTCACCTTGAACTCCGGCGTATCTTGCCGATAAGACCCCGGGCTTGCCGCCCAAATGATCGACCTGAAGACCGGAGTCGTCGGCCAAGGCGGCCATATCATGGCACTCCGTCAAGGCCTGAGCCTTTATTCTCGCATTCTCTTCAAAGGTGGCCCCTGTCTCTTCGATATCAGGCCAGTCAGAAAAGTCCTTGTAGGTCAAGACTTGAGACGGTTTTAAGCCCAGTATCTCGACGATCTCCCTTATCTTTCCGTCGTTCTTGCTGGCTATTATGATCTTCATCCTACCCCGTCCCGGAAAACGGAATGAACCTCTCGAAATCTTCTCCGATCAATGCCTTTTGAGCTTCGATCAGCTCCAGGAGGCCGACCTCGGCCAGGTTCAAGAGCTCATCGAACTCTGCCCTGTTGAAGGGCTTAGACTCGGCCGTTCCCTGCACCTCGATAAACTCCATGGCCGTCGTCATGACAACATTCATGTCGACCTCGGCCGCCGAGTCCTCCACGAAGGAGAGATCAAGATGGGGCCTTCCTCCCACTATACCGACGCTGGTTGCGGCCACCCCGGCCCCGATCGGAAATGAGTCGAACTTATCCTGATCATAAAGGTATTTCACGGCATCAAACAGAGCTACGAAGGAGCCGGTTATTGCGGCCGTCCTGGTACCGCCGTCGGCTTGGATGACATCTGCATCTATCCAAATGGTCAACTCGCCAAGCTTTTTCAGATCGATAACCGAACGAAGAGACCGTCCGATCAGGCGTTGTATCTCATGGGTCCTTCCCCCCACCCGGCCAAGCGACGATTCGCGGCTACTTCTTATGGTTGTAGATCTGGGAAGCATCGAGTATTCGGCCGTGACCCAGCCCTGGCCGCTCCCCCGAAGGAATGGCGGTACCTTGCCCTCCTCTACGGTGGCCGTGCAGATGACCCTGGTGCCTCCGAGCTCAATTAAGACCGAGCCTTCGGCGTGAGCGATATAGTTCCTATGAATAGCGATCTTTCTAAGCTCGTCGTAAGCCCTGCCGTCAACCCTAAAAGACATCTTCCCTCCATCGAATAGAACTGATTTTAGACTCTAAAACTGAAATATCTGGCCTTCTTCGGCCGACTCGACCCCTTTAAAACCGATCCCTTTGGCCTCAGCAAGTGAGACCGCCTTGTCGTAAGTCGGCCAGATGTGGGTCAAAATCAGCCTCTTTGCGCCCGCCTCCTTGGCAAGGTGAGCCGCCTCCTCGGCCGCAAGATGATCTTCGGTCATGCCCAAATGAGCTTGTTGTAATGTAGCCTCTGAGAGCAGAAGGTCTGCGCCGGCCGCAATCCTTACCATCCCCTCGAAATACCCGGTGTCGGCCGTATAGACGAATCTCTTATCTCCGCTGACAGTAACGGCAAAAGTCTCTATGGAGTGCCGGGTCCTGTCGAATTTCAGCTTGAGAGTGGAGATGCCCAGGCTCATGCCATCAACTATATCATTGAAATCAAAGATACGGGACATCTCTGCCCCGGCACCTTCGGGCAGTATCGATCCGATCAGCTCAAAAGCCCCGGTTGGAGCGAAGGTTTTCAGTCTGAAATCCGGCCTAGAGGCGTCGAATTGATAATGATATCTTAAGGGATAGATATCAAGAAAGTGATCGGGATGGAGATGGGTTATTATCAAGGCATCGAGATCAGAGGGATCGATCCACCTCAACAGGTTGCTCAATGATCCCGTCCCGATATCTATCAGAAGCCTTGTCTCTCCATCTTCAAGCAGATAACCACTGCAAGCCTGGCCGACGCCGGGGTAGGCGGCCGAGGCTCCAAGGATAGTCAGCTTCACTTAAGACCCGTCCTTTGGAACGCCTCCCCGCTTAAGGAGAAAGAGCAGAAGTGGATAGCCGAGGCCGTAGACGGAGACCGCCTCACCAAGACCGACGTATACGACGCTCAACCAGTAAGGCAGGCCAAGGACCATCTTCAGGATCAGGGCAACTCCGAAGGCGTTGAATAATACGGGCGGCGTAAGGCCCAAAAGTGCTCCGATGTGGGGGTGGCCTTTAGTCGGTCTCTTCAAAAAGTGCGCGCCTATGCGCCATGTCATGATGGCCGCAGCGAGGGTGAGAAAGGAACCGAAGAAGATATCCCAAGGACCCAGACCTCCGTATATGTTGGCTATCATGCAGCCGATGAATAGACCGGGTACCACCGCCGGCTCAAAAAAGGCTAAAGCGGTCAGGGCCTCCGATATCCTGAGTTGGACCTGCCCATAGCTTATGGGGGCAAAAGCGACCGTTAAGCCAGCGTAGAGGGCGGCTATCAGGGCCGCTCTGGTTATGAAATTTATCTTGATATCTCGATATTTAGTCATCATATTCCACCTCATCCTAGTATTGTCTGTTCTACCGTCCCTATTTCTCCACCCAGAAAGCGGCTGCCGAGCCTCAAAAACTTATCTGAATCGCCGCTCGATATGAACCTGCATCTTTTCAGATTGCTGCCGGAATTAATAAAACCCTTCCTCTGCAATATCTCCCCTATCTCCATGGCCGTCTCTTTGGCCGAGTTTATGAGGCTTATGCCGTTCCCCGCCACCTTCTCTATGGTCTTACCGAGAAGAGGGTAATGGGTACAGCCCAAAATGAGGGTATCTATCCCTCCGTCTAATAGTGGTTTTAAATAACCCTTCAATTTTATCTCGACCTCTTCTCCGCTCAGCTTGCCCTCTTCAACGAAGTCGGCCAATTCGGGGGTTACTTGATCGAAAATTTCCGCTCCCATATCGAAGGCGTGGACCGCCCTCCGATAAGCACCGCTCGAGATGGTCGCCTGAGTCCCGATGACTCCGATTTTGCGGCTCACGGTCGCTTGGGCGGCGGCCCTGGCCCCCGGTTCGACCACCCCGATTATCGGAATGGAAAAGTGCCTCTGGGCCTCTTCTAGGGCCGCCGCCGAGGCGCTATTGCAGGCGATGACGATCATCTTGACGCCCTGACCCTGCAAAAAATCGGCTATCTGAAAGACGAATCTCTTCAGCTCCTCGGCCGGACGCAGGCCATAGGGGAAACGGGCCGTATCGCCAAAATATATCAGGCTTTCGCCTTCAAGCTGCCTTAAGACTTCGCCGACCACGGTCAGCCCACCGACGCCCGAGTCGAAGATGCCTATCGGTTTCTCATTCAAATTGCGCCTCGAATCCTTGAAAAATGACTGATACATTATAGATGGAATTTAAGGGAAATTAAATGGGAGCGGATGATTTGCGGCTTCTTGATTTTCAAAAACTAAAGCCTTACCACGGGTGAGCAAGGCTTTAAATATTGGTGGAGGTGCGGAGAATCGAACTCCGGTCCTAGAGCAACTCAGGTCAAGCCTTCTACGAGCGTATCCGATCTAATTTTTCGCTCCAAAGGCCCCGGTCGGCAAAGATCCTTTGGAGTTATCCCGTAAATTTCCCCTTAAGCCTACGGGAGTCGGCTTAAAAGTAGCTCACTTGCGACGTCCATTTAAGACCGTGAGCTTTTCTTAAAGGACGTGGTTGCTATTTAAGCAGCCAGTGCGTAGTTATTATCGGCGTTTGGTTTAAACGCTTTGGCGGTTTAACGAGGAACCAAAACCTCGGCTCGCTTCCCTCATCCCGTCACTTCAGTCGAATCCATTCACCCCCAAATGATCTCGCCAACCAAGTTGGCCGGCCGTGCGCGCTAGTTGGACTTTTTCGCTCTGGTCCCCTTGCTTCTCTCTTTAAGAGCTCTCTCCAACTCACGCTTTGAAGTCCTTTCGGCAATGACAGCCCTTTTATCATAGAGCTTCTTGCCCCTTGCGAGTCCCAACTCTATTTTAACAAGATTGTGGGAAAAGTAAACCTTGAGGGGAACGAGAGCGAGCCCCTTCTCTTTGAGCTTTCCGGCCAGCCTATCTATTTCATACCTCTTCAAGAGGAGCTTTCTCGGCCTGGTGGCGTCCTGTTCCTCGGAGCGGCCGAAATTATAGGGACTGATGTGCATGTTGTGGAGAAAGACTTCATTCCCCTTTAGGCGCGCGAAACTATCTTTAAGATTAACCCTGCCCATGCGGACCGATTTTACTTCGTTTCCGGTTAAAACGATGCCAGCCTCATAGGTGTCGTCTATAAAATAGTCGTGATATGCTTTTTTATTGGTGGCAACTATCTTATGCTCGCTCAAATTCATCCCTCTGCAATTTGGGGCTTTAGCCGAAAATTATATCATAACCACGCCTCTTTGGCGGCGTCGCAAAAAATCTCGCCGCAAAAAAGACTTCTTAAACAAAGACAGAATTTAATTAATTGTATACCTGTTTTAAGGGAAACAGCCTAAAGAGAAGGGAGGGAAGACATTTGAATAAAACGAGATATTTTGTGGCGATCCTCTTGGTCACCATGCTTGTTTTGTCGGGATGCGCCGGAGCCACCCAAAGGGTGAGCGGTAACGAAATCATTATAGCCGTTCACACCAGCCTTACGGGAGGACTAGCCGACTATGGTTACGCGGCCAACGAGGCGATAAAGCTGGCCAACAAGGACATGCCGACCGTCACCGTGGGAGGGACCGAGTATGCGATCAAGGTCGTAACCTACGATGATAAGGGCGAGGGGGCCGAGGCGGCTGTGGTTGCCCAGCGGGCGATCGATGAGGGTGCAGTTGGAGTTATAGGCTGTCTTACAAGCGGTAACACCAATGCTTCCATGCCGATCTACGCCAAAGTGAGCATCCCCATGATCTCCGGCTCAGCTACAAATCCAGATTTGACCGAAGGTGAGAACACTAACTTCTTTAGAACTTGCCTCCGAGATGACCTCCAAGGTCAAGCCATCGGCGAGTGGGTGGCTGAGATGGGTTACAAGAAGGTCGTCGTCATGGATGACAAGGGAGACTATGCCGTCGGACTCGGCAATGAGGTCGAGAAGACCTTGAAAGCTGAGGGCATCGAGACCCACCGTGAACAATGCCAAGAGGGTGATACTGACTTTGCGGCTCAAATCAATAACATCAAGAACTTTGCTGCTGATTTGGTCATCTTCACAGGTTATCACCGCGAGGCTAGTCTCTTGAAGAAGCAAATGGTTGAGGCCGGTATGATCACTGTCGCCTTCATGGGAGGCGACGGCATCAAGAGCGAAGAGATCTTCACCGAGGCTGGTGGAGCCGCCAACGCAGAAGGAATCATGGCGACTTTCGGTTCTCTTTCTCAAGACGAGATGCCCGGTTATGAAAAGTTCAAAGAGGCCTTCAAGGCGGCAACGACCAAGGATCCCGGTCCTTAAGGGATATGGGCAACACCATCCTCCTCATAGAGCACGACATGAAGGTGGTCATGGGGGCATCAGATCGGGTGGTGGCCATGGACCACGGCGAAAAGATAGCCGAAGGCCGACCCGAAGAGGTGGCCAAGAACCCCTACGTGATTGAGGCCTACCTTGGAAAAAAGGGAGCAAAACTTGCTTAAGTTGGAAAACGTCCAGACCCATTACGGGCGGATAGAGATACTCAAACGCATCAACATAGAGGTAAAGAAGGGTGAGATCGTCTGTCTGCTCGGAGGAAACGCTTCCGGCAAGTCGACCACCATGAAGACGATTTTGGGGATAGTCAGGCCTACTAAGGGTAAGGTCTTCTTCGAGGATAAGTTCATTAACGATCTGGCCACCACCGAGCGGATAAAGCTCGGCATCACCCCCGTGCCAGAGAATAGGCGCCTCTTCCCCCGCTTGACCGTTCTGGAAAACCTTGAGATGGGCGCCTATGTTAGAGTTGACGGCGAGATAAATGACGATCTGGAGAAAGTATATACTCTCTTTCCGAGAATCAAGGAGCGCCTCAGTCAGCTTGCAGGAACCCTTTCGGGCGGAGAGCAACAGATGGTCGCCTTGGGCCGGGCCATGAGCGCCCGTCCCAAGCTCATCGTCATGGATGAGCCGTCGATGGGCCTCTCTCCGGCTCTGGTCGATCAGTCCTTCGAGATTATCAAGAATATAAATAAGCAAGGCGTCACCATATTTATGGTCGAACAGAACGCCCACGCCGCCCTATCGATCGCTGATCGAGGCTACGTCCTTCAAACCGGAAAAATAGTCATATCCGGCGAGGCGAAAGAGCTCCTAAAGAGCGACGAGATAAGAAAGGCTTATCTCGGGGAGGTTTAGGTTGACTCAGATCCCATCAAAGCCCCGCTTCACTCGGAAATCAGACCGTCTTTAAGAATCCTCTCTAAGTCCAAACCGAATTGATTGCCCCCCTTGGGCTTTTTTTAAATATCTTAAAGAGCTTGCAGTAATCGAACATATGTTCTATATTATCCTTATCATGTTGGATATCAGTGAGCCCGTAGACGTAGCCGCCATATTCAAAAACGGCCTGGTCAGCCCCCGCAAAATTGGTTGGCGGGGACGCTCTTTGCGCGTCGAGAAGGTGACTGGACGTTGGATGAGTTCGATTGGAAGCACCAATATCTTGCACTTGAGTCTGATAATCGAAAGCGGGGACTACTTTGAGCTCTCTTTCAACCCCAAAACCTATATTTGGCGTCTCGAAAAGCTGGAAACAGCCTGCTAGCCGGATAGTCCTTCACGTCGATATGAACTCCTACTTCGCCTCGGTCGAGCAGAGCCACAGGCCTCACCTTAAGGGCAAGCCGGTTCTGGTCCTCTCTGATCCTTACGGCAAGGCCAAAGGGGTCCGCTCGGTGGTGGCTGCGGCGAGCTATGAGGCAAAAGCCTTTGGGGTTAAGGCCGGCATGCCCTCATTTGAAGCTTTAAAACTGGTACCGGACGCCATTATGATCGGCGGCGACCATCACAAATACTCCACCCTCTCCAAGCAATTTCTGAAAATCTTCGAAAGATATACCGATCTAGTCGAGCCCTACTCAATCGACGAAGCCTTCCTAGACATCACAAGATCGATGCACCTCTTTGGGGGCGCTTTGAAGGTGGGAGGAATGATAAAGGCCGACGTCTCCTCCGAGATCGGCATCACCTGTTCGGTTGGGATCGGCCCAAACAAGCTGGTCGCCAAGATGGCAAGCGACCTTCAAAAGCCGGACGGTCTGGTGAAGGTCGAAGCGAATGAGATCAAGGAGCGCCTCTGGGGTTTAATGGTTGAGGAGATACCGGGCGTTGGAAGAAAGAATAAGATCAAGTTGAATCTTATGGGTATAAGAAGTATAGAGGAGCTGGCCAAAAGCTCGCCCTCCCTCTTAAGAAAGCGCTTTGGCATCATCGGAGACTACTTTCACAGCGCCGCCTGGGGGCTAGATGATGGGCCGGTCTTGCCAGCCGAAGCGGAGAATGCGCCCAAATCAATCTCCCGCTCGATAACCTTCTCCAAAAATAGCAGAGATTTGGCCGTGCTCAAAGGGGTGCTCTTAAGGCTCACCGACGAAGTTGCCGTAAGCCTTAGAGAAAAAGGGTTAAAGGCAAAGACCCTATCTTTGGTGGTTCGCTTCAGCGATTTAAGTTTCGTCCAAAAACAGAAGCGCGCACGCCACCCCACCTCAAGCACTAAGGTCATCTTTAGCGAGGCGGCCATCCTTCTTCAAGCTTTCTTACCCGCCCGTTTGCCGATTCGCCTTCTTGGAGTCTGTGCCTCAGAGATCACAAAGAGCGGCCACTTCCAACCCTCTCTATTCGATTCTTTAGACGAGCGGACTCTTATCTATGAGGTAATGGATGAGATTCGAGATAAGTTCGGAAGCGAGAGCCTCTTTTATGGAAGGACTCTGGATATCGGGGATCACCTGGATCATAGGATTTGAGAATAGCCTTATGAGGCAAGTTGAGAATAGAAAAAATCTTTGAAAAATTCTCCCAAACCTCTTGACAAGAGAGAGAGAGTAATAATGTATTAATAACGATAAATAATAGTCGGAACGAGCTCTCTCTTTAGTGATTAAAGAGAGCCAAGGACGTTTAGTGAGAAATCAAATGAGGGAGGAGGTGAAAATGAGAACTCAAAGCCCGTCTTGGCGGGAAAAAGAAAAAGCTACCCCAGAATAGCGAAAGCCCGAAAACTTAAAACTATACTAAGGGTAGCAGATTTAGTTTAACAGATAATGCTTACTGAAGCCAAATTGGTTTATAACAGAAGAAGATCTGGTTACTTTGGGAAACTTGAGGTGTAATGATATGGGAAGGGCTTCTTTTGAAAGTGAAGCGAGTGCTTGTTTTGATTTGAGAGAAACAACAAACATTGCGTTTCAGGACCTGATCCTATCATAGGGAGGATGAAGCAATGAAACAGATTTTGTATAAGGCTACTGTTGCCTCTGCTCTTTCGGTGCTGATGATATTCACCATTGTCGTGTCGGCACTAGCGGGAACTGCCAGCAGTAGCTATTCGAACTTCACTTGCGGAAGTTATGGTTATCGAAACAAGGCGGAAATCACGACTGTCTCACCCGGTGGCGCTGCGGCCGCCACTTACATTGGTTCATGGCCCTCTACGACTCGACCAACCGGTTGGTTCGGCGCCCTCGCCCGGTTGTACACTGACGCGGGTGTTCTTAAAAAGCAGGAAGGTTATAATTACACCGGCTCGCCTTGCGTAGGCTATTTTGTCTATACGCCGTTCTACAACGTGAGAGGTAGCTACTTATAGCTATGGGGTCAGCAAATCGTGGACAGGCAGCGGGTATCACAATCATGCGACTTTTACGAGTCCGCGTCAGACCTATTAAAATGGAGGCGGGTTACATGAAGAAGAAGCACGTACTATTTATCGGGGTTCTAGCGATCACGGCGATGGTTTCGTTCATGGTCGTTGTGAACACCAATCTGATAACGCGTTCTGAGAGCAAGGGCACCGCATGGCCTAAAAACAACCTTGGCGTGACCTACGGCTCGGGACTAGATGCCGTATCGCCCGAAGATGAGCCCGATTTGATTAAAGTTGAGGCCACGAACGGCAAAGTGGGATATGCGTACCGAGCTGACTTAGAGGGTCCAGAGCCCAGTTCACCGGCTGCGGCGATCGCGCAACAGAAGGCTAAAAAGGGTAAGCCAGATATTATTCCCGTATACGAGGTAGATGGGGTTACACAGATAGGTGTTTTCTTTTGCGAGCATAATACCGGAAATGCCAAGCTAATAAAGTAACATTCTAGCTCGATCTACTGTTCTGATGCCCGGTGTACACCGGGCATCGTTTTTTATAGCATCACGCGAACGTTACTGTTTCCATATAATGACCTGCCCCAAATTGTACAGGTTCACCTTTTACTGACATTTCCGTGGTAGTGCTCTATACCGCAAGCATACTAAAATCTTCGCCTTAAAGGCGAAGATTTTTCTCCCATTCCCTGAATGAGACAACGAAGAGGACAAGACGGGTTCGGTTTAAACCAACCTATTCCTCAAACTCCCTATCCCCTCTATCTTAACCTCCACCGTATCGCCCTTATTCATCGGGCCGACGCCGGGCGGGGTGCCGGTGATTATTAGATCGCCGGGATAGAGGGTCATTATTTGAGAGACGAAGGAGACCAAAAAATAGGGGTCAAATATCATATTCTTAGTGCTGGAAGACTGCTTTATTTCACCGTTTAATAGGAGTTCTATCTTAAGATCGCTCACGTCAAGCTCGGTCTCGATATGGGGGCCGAGCGGGCAGAAGGTGTCGAAGCTCTTGGCCCGCGTCCACTGGCCATCCTTCCTTTGAAGGTCTCTGGCCGTTACATCGTTTGCGCAAGTAAAGCCGAGTATGTGAAGCGGAGCCTCATCTTGGGAGACGTCTTTTATCTTGTCCTTGATGACGATGGCAAGCTCGGCCTCATAGTCGACCTCTCCAGACATCTTGGGGTAGATGATATCTTCACCCGGGCCGATGACCGAGGTAGCCGGCTTTATGAAGATGACCGGCTCATCTGCCGCCTCCATATTGAGCTCTTTGGCGTGATCGATATAGTTGAGGCCCACGGCCACAACCTTGCTTGGGAGAGTTGGAGGGAGCAACATAACATCGCCAATGAGAAATTCATCGCCGGTTAAACCAAAATCTTCAAATGGGCTGCCGAAGGCCGCTTTGACGACCTCGCCCTCGAGAGCACCGTAATGGACTTTAGAGCCGAATGAGAAGCGAATTATCTTCAAGAGATCACCCCGCCATGAGTGGCTTTGCTGTGGAGGATTGAGCCATAACTACCTAGATTCTTAAGACTTCTTCCTTCTGGCCAGCCCATGCTCGATGCTATCTACCAGGGCTTCCCAACTGGCCTCGATCATGTTCTCGTGAACGCCAACCGTTCCCCAGCTATTCTCGCCGTCGGTCGATTCGATGAGAACGCGCACGACCGCCGCCGTCCCCTTTCTGGCATTTATTATCCTGACCTTATAGTCTGTCAGAGATATCTCGGCCAGAGCCGGAAAAATGCGGGCTATCGCCTTGCGCAGGGCGTTATCAAGCGCGTTAACCGGGCCGTTGCCCTCGGCAAATTCGACCAGGCGTTGATTCTCCACCATGATTTTGACGACCGCCTCCGTCTTGGGTCTGCTCTTTCCGGAGCGGCTCACGGTGACCTTGTAGTCCTCCAGCTTAAATAGAGGCCGGTAAGATCCGGTATTCTTGCGAAGAAGTATCTCAAAGGAGCCGTCAGCCGCCTCGAAGTGATAGCCGATGTGCTCTAGTTTTTTCAGTTTTTTCAAGATGGCCAGGGCCTGGTCGGGCTTGCTGGAGAGATCCATCCCAAATTCCTTGGCCTTATGGATGATGGCCGCCGCTCCGGCTTGATCGGAGACGAGTACCCGCTGCAGGTTACCGACCAGACTTGGGTCGATATGCTCGTAGGCCCCCTTCTGGCGGCTGGTCGCGCTGATGTGGATACCTCCTTTGTGGGCAAAGGCGCTCTCGCCGACGTACGGTTGGTGGGGATCGGCCACCACGTTGGCTATCTCATTGACATGGTGAGAGACCTCGGTCAGCATGGAGAGCCTCTCTTTGGGTATGCATTCCACGTCCATCTTGAGGATGAGATTCGGTATTATCGAGACCAGGTTGGCATTGCCGCAGCGCTCTCCGAAGCCATTCATCGTCCCCTGAACCTGGGCCGCCCCCTCGCTGGCGGCAGCCAGACTATTGGCCACGGCGCAATCGGAATCGTTGTGAGCGTGGATACCGATCGGAATCGATATCTCCTTCTTTACAGCCGCAACCACCTCGGCCACCTGGATCGGTATGGAGCCTCCATTGCTGTCGCAGAGGACCACGGAGTCGGCTCCAGCAGCTTCAGCCGCCTTGATGGTCGAGAGGGCATAGGCGGGATTATTCTTATAGCCGTCAAAGAAGTGTTCGGCGTCGAAGAAGACTTCTAGGCCCTTCTTCTTAAAGTAGGCTATGGTATCTGAGATCATCTTAATATTGTCTTCAAGGGTAGTAACAAGGACATGGGTTACATGGACATCCCAACTCTTGCCGACTATACAGACGGCTTTAGTGCCCGCTTTGATCAGGGCTTGAACGTTGTTATCCTCTGAAGCCGTGACCCCTTTGCGCCTAGTGCTGCCGAAGGCGACGACCGTGGCATGTTTTAAATCCAGCTCTTTGACCCGCTTGAAATATTCTATGTCTTTAGGATTGGCCCCCGGCCAGCCCCCTTCAATATAGTCGACACCGAGCTCATCCAGTTTGGCTGTGATCTTGAGCTTGTCGTCGACCGAGAGCGAGAGACCTTCCCTCTGAGCCCCATCCCTTAAGGTAGTATCGTATATCTTTATCTTTGATTTAACCACAATTAAACACCTTTTCCCTTTTAGAGGGCCTTGCTTAGACCAGTTCCAGCCAGTCCATATACTCCTCGTCCTCTCCGCGCAAGATCGAGAAGAACTTATCTTGAAGTTTCTTGGTTATGGGGCCGGGCTCGCCAATCACCCGCCCATCAACCTCTCGGATGGGCACGAGCTCGGCCGCGGTTCCGGTGAAAAAGGCCTCATCGGCCAGGTATAGGTCGGAGCGAACCAGGTCGGCCTCGACGACCGGATACTCCATATCCCAGGCTATCTGCATCACCGAATCTCTGGTTATCCCCTCCAGGACGCTCGTCGAAGTCGGCGGAGTGGTGATGACCTCATCTCTGACGACGAAGATGTTTTCGCCCGGCCCCTCCGAGATAAAGCCGCGGTGATCGAGCATTATCGCCTCGGCGTGGCCGTTATCGACCGCTTCCAGCTTTGCTAGAATCGAATTTATGTACTGGCCAGTTGCCTTAGCCGCCGAGGGCAGGGCATTTGGCGAGGGGCGCTCGAAGGAAGAGATGCACGTCTTGACGCCGTGCTTTAGCCCGTCTTCGCCAAGGTAAGTTCCCCAAGGCCAGACGGCGATGGAGACATCGACCGGTGCCTTCATTGGATAGAGCCCCATCTCTCCATAGCCGCGAAAGGCTATGGGCCGTATGTAGCAGCTCTTTAATTTATTGACCCTGATGATGTCTTTAACCGCTTTGACCAGCTCTTCGACTGAATACGGTATCTCCATCCGGTATATTTTGGCCGAGCGGAAGAGGCGCTCGATGTGCTCGGTCAGGCGAAAGACGGCCGCTCCCTTCGGGGTCTCGTAGGCCCTGATCCCCTCAAAGACGCCCGAACCGTAATGGAGGGCGTGGGTGAGCACGTGGACCTTGGCATCCTTCCAATCGACGAGCTTTCCGTTCATCCATATCTTTTCAACCTCTGGTATCGGCATCTTAAACCATCCCTTCCTTATTCTGTTCGCTTCAGTTTAACCGGCCACGACCTTGGCTACCATATCCCCAACCTCTGATGTGGAGTAACCCATCTGCCCGGCCGAAAGACTCTTCAGCTTCTTGCTGGTAACTTCGACTATACCCGCTTCAATGGCCAAGGCCGCCGCATCTTCACCCAAAAAATCGAGCATCATCTGAGCCGCCGCGATGGCCGCAAGCGGATTGATCACATTTTGACCGGTATATTTAGGGGCGCTTCCGCCAATCGGCTCAAACATCGAGACCCCTTCCGGGTTGATGTTGCCGCCGGCCGCAACCCCCATACCGCCCTGGATCATCGCCCCAAGATCGGTGATGATATCGCCGAACATGTTGTCGGTCACAATGACGTCAAACCACTCGGGATTCTTGACGAACCACATACAGATGGCATCGACATGGGCGTAATCGCAGCTGATGTCGGGATACTCCGCCCCGACCTCATCGAAGGCCCGCTGCCAAAGATCGAAAGCATAGGTTAAGACGTTTGTCTTACCGCAGAGGGTCAGGTTCTTCTCCTTATTCCTCTTCTTGCAATATTCAAAAGCGTAGCGGATGGCCCGCTCGACGCCCTTTCTGGTGTTGACGCTGAGCTGCGTGGCCACTTCATCTGGAGTCCCCCTCTTTAAGAAACCGCCAGCTCCAGTGTAGATACCTTCGGTATTTTCGCGGACGACCACAAAATCTATATCCTCCGGCCCCTTATCCTTTATCGGGGTATGGACTCCCGGATAGAGTTTGACCGGACGCAAGTTTATATATTGATCGAGTTCAAAGCGGGTGCGAAGCAGAATTCCCTTCTCCAGGATGCCCGGCTTGACGTCAGGATGACCGATGGCGCCAAGAAAGATGGCATCAACCTTCTTGAAATCATCGATAGCCGAGTCGGGCAGAACCTCGCCGGTCTTAAGGTAACGCTCCCCGCCAAAATCGAAATGGGTAAGCTCATATTTGAAACCGAATTTGGCCGCCGCCGCCTCCAAAACCTTCAGACCTTCGGCTATGACTTCGGGGCCGGTCCCGTCTCCGCCCATTACTCCCAGCTTATAAGATTTACCAGCCATATTATCTCCTCGCCTTAAGCGTTTTTTTGGTGTAGTTTATCAGCCCGCCGCTCGTGATGATATCTTGGATAAATGGCGGGAAGGGAGCCGCCTTGAAGGTGAGGCCCTTGGTAAGATTGGTTATCTCGCCAGTATCGGTATCGACCTTGACCTCATCCCCAGTCTCGATCGCATCGACCGCTTCGGCCGACTCCAATATCGGAAGTCCCATGTTGATGGCGTTGCGATAGAAGATGCGGGCAAACGATTTGGCCAGCACAACTGAGACTCCGGCCGCCTTGATGGCGATTGGGGCATGCTCGCGGGAGGAGCCGCAGCCAAAATTCTCCTCAGCGGCCAAAATATCTCCCGCCTTAACCTTATTAACAAACTCGCCGTCTAAGTCCTCCATGGCGTGCTTGCCGAGTTCGATCGGGTCGGAAGTATTCAAATATCTGGCCGGTATGATGACGTCGGTATCGATATCTCGTCCATATTTATGAGCGTGGCCTTGATATATCACTTACCCAACTCCTTTGAATTTAACTTAAGCTACCTCACTTGGGGACGCTATCCTGCCCATGATGGCCGAAGCGGCCGCAACGGACGGATTGGAGAGATAGACCTCACTCTCGGGATGACCCATGCGCCCGACAAAATTACGGTTGGTGGTAGCGACGGCCCGCTCCCCTTTGGCCAGGATCCCCATATGCCCGCCGAGACACGGCCCGCAAGTCGGAGTGGAGACGGCCGCCTCGCTATCCAAAAAGATATCGAAGAGTCCCTCGGCCATCGCCTGGCGGTAGATGGCCTGGGTGGCCGGGATGACGATCAAGCGAACGTCTCTGTGGACCTTGTTGCCCTTCAAGACCTTGGCCGCTTCGGCCATATCCTCGATCCGGCCGTTGGTGCAAGAGCCGATAACGACCTGGTCTATTTTGACCTCTCCTACCTCACTTATGCCGCGGGTATTGGAGGGAAGATGCGGAAAGGCCACCTGGGGCTCGATGCTTGAAGCGTCGAATTTAAAGACCTCTTCATACTCGGCGTCATCATCGCTCTCATAGACCTTGTAATCCCGCTCGGCCCGCTCTTTCACGTAACTTAAGGTGATATCGTCGGGGGCGATTATGCCGTTCTTTCCGCCAGCCTCGATGGCCATATTGGCCATGGCAAAGCGGCCGTCCATCGAGAGGTTGCATATGGCGCTGCCGCTAAATTCCATCGCCTTATAGAGGGCTCCATCGACACCTATCTTTCCTATTAGGTAGAGGATGAGATCCTTGCCCCCCACCCACTGGCCAAGCTCGCCGTCGAAGATGAACTTCATGGTTGGAGGAACCTTTAGCCAGACCTTGCCCGTAGCCATAGCGGCGGCAACGTCTGTGCTGCCAACTCCGGTCGAAAAGGCCCCAAGCGCCCCGTAGGTGCAGGTATGAGAGTCGGCCCCGATGATCGCGTCTCCCGGCAAGACCAGACCGAGCTCGGGCAAGAGAGCATGCTCAACGCCCATCCGGCCGATCTCAAAATAATTGGTTATCTTCTGGGCTCTAGCGAAACCCCGCATGATTTTGGCCTGCTCGGCCGATTTGATGTCCTTGTTGGGGGTATAGTGGTCGGGAACCAGGGCTACCTTATCCTTGTCGAATACCCGATCCACCCCGATCTTTTCAAACTCTTTTATGGCGATGGGCGCGGTCACATCGTTGCTTAGGACCAGATCCAGCGAGACATCGATCAGCTCCCCCGGTTTCACGCTATCTTTGCCCGCATGAAAAGCCAGTATCTTCTCGGTTATGGTCATGCCCATATACTATTCCCTCTCCCGTTTGATGAATGATTTTTTGGGTGAAACAAAACGGCTTCTTACTGGAAAAACGGTTTTCTAATTCTAACAAACCAAAAGCTGGATTTCCACCTAAAAGAGTGGAAAGAGTTAAGCTTGGGACCGCAAAGAGAAAGGGTCGATCACCGCGCCTCCCAATAAAAATCTGTAGCGATAAATTGATCGAAGTGGCCGCCTAAAGGCGGCCACTTCGACTACGCTTAA
>JASEGU010000006.1 GCA_030017835.1 Actinomycetota bacterium
GCGGTAATGGTGAGATGGAGGGAAAGGAAAGGAAAGGAAAGAAAAGGAAAGGAAAGAAAAGAAGGAGAAGAGAGAAGTTAGGAGAGAAAGAAAAGACCCCTCTTTCGAGGGGTCTTTTCTTAATGCTTAGCCTAAATAACTTCTCTTTAAATCTTTAAGACTTAAAGATAGGTTATATAGACGGTTTGGTTAGCGCTGTTCCAGTCGACGTTACCGCCGAAAGCCTCGGCAACGTAGCGAGCAGGAAGCATGGTGCGTCCACCGACAGTCTCAGGAGCGACGTCCATAGTGGTCACAGCTCCGTTCTTGTCGAGGTTCTTGCTGCCGATGACCAACTTAACCACGGTGGAACCCTTGGTTAGAGTAACGGTCTTAGTGGCAGCGTCCCAAGCGATCCCGCTCCCGCTGATGCCCATGGCGTAGGCGAGATACCTAACCGGCACAAAGGCGCGTCCATCCTTGGTGTAGGCCTTGGCATCCATGACATAGGTGACACCACCCGCCGTATAGGTGTTTTGGCCTATCACGAAGGTAGCCTGGGTCACGCCGGACACCAGGTTGGCGTTGGCCACCTTCATCTGGTTGGAGTTCTGGAGCTTAGCATAGACAGAGCCCAGAACCGCGCCCGCTTGAGCGTTGTACTTAATGCCGGTTATCGTGAGCGTTGACGGGCTGCCCACGCTGGCCACGATCACGGGGATCCTGAAGGTATCGTTGGCATAGTAGCCCGGGATCCTGGTCGGGGTTCCGATGACCATGTTGCCGCTAACGGTAACCGTCGGAAGGACGCTATACCACTCCACGCCGCTGGGCAGACGGATATCGATGTTGCCAGCAAAAGCTCCGGCAAAGTTCTCGGTTACGGTCAGGTTGCCCACGGAAGCGCCTTGATCGCCCAGCTTAATGCTAGGTTTGGAAGCTGCGGCTATGCTTCCTGGAAGCCTAAGAAGGCCAACCTTAACCGTGCCCGCCGTGGCGCCGGCCGTGCCGCCGATGGCGATGTTTAAGTCGCCGGGCAGAGCATCGGCATTGGGGGTCATGGTGGGCATGGTTATATTGATCCGAGATCTTACCGTGCTGGCGATGGCTATGGTGATGGTGACCACCTTGCCATCGACGCTCAGGCTGGTGGCACCCAGAACCAAGTCGCCTGTCGCAACTGCTACGGTCGGAGCCGCCGTAAAGACGACATTGTCAGGAGCGGTTAAGGTGATGTAACGGCCGCTTCCGATGAGGGAGCCTGCCGCGTTCTCCTCTATCCTGATGTTGCCGACCGCTTGGGCCCCGCCGCCGATCGTCAGGTTGGGGATGGGGCTGGTGGTGCAGGTGTTCTCGGTGCCTAGGCTGATCACTTTGGCTATGGACACATCCTGGGCTTGGATGTCGGGATCACTCCCGCCGACCGTAACTTTGATCTCTCCGGGCGGAACTTGGGCTCCCACATTCAAACGGGCGGCGGTGGTGATGGTCATCCGCGAGCGGTTGGTGCTGGCCGCACCAACCGTCCAGGTGGCCACCCTATTGGCATTGGTCAGGGTCGCCATGTTGCTCACTAGAGTCAGCGCGCCGGCGAGGCCGTTTACGGTGGTTACAGTGACCACAGGAGCAGCGTTGAAGGAGGTTCCGCTGGGAGTGGTAACGGTAATGGTCTGGCCGTTCGAAAGGACGCCGGCCACGTTCTCTTCAATCCTGAGTTGTCCGATAGCCTGATTATTAACACCGGCCAGAACGTTGGGTAGAGGCGAAGTGATGCAAGTGCTGTTTGTGCTGGCGTTAACGGCCGTGCCTATCTTGACCGTGCCGCTTACCTGACCGCTAGAAGAGGTGATGGTAGCCAGAACATCACCTGGGGCAACGGTATTGTCGAGATCAACTGAAAACGCGCCTGTGCCACCAGGTATGACTATCGTGCCGCCCAGACCAGTCGAGGCAGCTATCACGGTGGCAACTACCTGATCAGCGCCGGACGCAACAAGAGCCGTGGTTACGTCAGTAGCCGCGGCATATCCATTGCCCGCACCTGCAACTATCGCCACATTTTGAGGGGCCGTCGCAACGAAATCTACGCCGCTCGGCAGGGTGACGGTTACCGTTGTGCCAACAGCAAGTTCTCCCGCATAACTCTCGGTGATGACCACATTGCCGATAGCTTGATTGGTCGCATTGATCAAGAGGTTGGGAGGAGAGCTAACGCCGCTGACGGTGGCCGCAAAGGCCGGCATGGCCATCATGGGGACCAAACTTAAGGCCATCATGGTAGCCACAAGTAAAGCGATTGCTTTTCTTTTCAAGTTTCTTTCTCCTTTTTTTGTTTGTTTTGTTTGGTTTATATTTTTCATCTTCTATTAACACCCCCTTCCCGATGCTAAATTTCTTTAAACTTCACCTTGCCCTTAAAATGCGACAAACTAAAGCAAAAGACTCCTTATGACATTCATCCCTAATTATAGACGAAATATGGGCAAAATGGTTACGGATTTGTCCGCCTTTATTTTTTATCTTCTTCCCCACCAGCCAGCAGGGTAAAGGTTGATGCGGTGGTGGAGCTGACATTACCGGCCAGATCTGTGGCCAGAGCGCGGACGAAATAACGCCCGCCTTTAAGTTTTGAGCTGGCCAGGGTGAATACGTTATCTGCCAAATCCTTGAAGGTTAAAGTGCTGCCGCTCCTAAAATCTGGCGCGGTTGAAATTTGCAGGGTATAACTTGCTGCATCTCCGACCAACTGCCAGGCGAAGGTTGGGCCGCCGCCTTCAAAAACCTGACCGTCCAAGGGCGCCTGCAGCGAGAATGAGGGAGGGGCCGTATCCAGGATTACCCTGATATCGGTTGAGCTATAACGTCCCAAGCCGTCAAAGACCTTGATGGTATAGACGCCATTATCCAGGGCGCTCCCGCCGTCATCTCGGCCGTCCCAGCGGGCCCAGTAAGAGCCGCCGCTTTCGTTCTCCTTAAATCTCAAGTTCGAAGAGATGACAATGTCGCCCCTGAAGATGGCCCCGCTCAACCTCTGGCCGCTTCTGGCTTTTAAGGTGATCTTGACCTCATCTTTTACAGAGTCGCCGTTGGGGCTGAAGTTTAAGTTATCAGCGGCAAGATCGCTGATGGTCAAAGGGGCAAGGGACGCCCTCTGATAGGTGGCCGCCAAAGTTGATGATTCCAAGGCCGGCTGGCCTGGCTCACCCGCCTCTCCACCCAGAGAGGGGTTTAAAGGATCAGGTGAGGCGTCATGGGCAGGTGATTGATTTAAGCCGCCGCCCTTTAAGGCTAGCTCTGCTCCGCCGATGAGCTCGCCTGCCCTGATAAGGAGACCGGCTTTATCTTTTGATATCTCTGGCGCCGCCAAGTCTTCTGCCAGCCTAATATTCTTATCGAACTCGGCCATTAGGGCCTCTTTGGCCCCGCCAGCCGCTTCTTCTTCCCTTAAGTTTTTGAGCTCATCCAGCCGCTTTTGGGCAAACTTTACGTGAAGGCGGGCCTTGGATTCATTGCTAACGGCAAAAACCAAGCGGGCCGATTCGGCCCCTTTTTTCAAGGCGTAGAGCGGGCTGGTCGGCAAGGCACTTTCAGAAAGGGCGGCCCCTCCGCCAAGAAGGGCAAAGCATAATACGCTCGCCACCGCCACTCTGGCCGAAAGCGAAAAGGCCCTGTAATATAGGAATGAATTCTTGGCCCGCCCCCCCACCGGCGCTTGGTAAATCGAGCTTATCAGCTTCTTTTCAAACTCGTCGGCAAAAACGGGGCTTGGTTCTTCTTCAAAGAGATGGGCCCTTAGAAGCTCATCCGCTCTGAGAAGAACCTTAAGATCACCGGCCAGAGCCCGGTGACTTGCAATAATATCATCAAACGTCTCGCCCTCATTGAGCTTTAAGAGGGCTTCTTCAAACATGCGTTTAAGTTCAAAACTGCCTACCGTCATGTCCATTCCCTAACTTTTTACCAAGTGATTCCACTGCTCTAAAAGCGAGCGCCTTTACAGCGCCCTCCGTCTTGCTTAAGACCTCGGCCACCTCAGCGTTGGTCATGCCAGACATATATTTTAAGAGTATCACCCGCATCTGATCTTCGGACAACTCCAAGACCGCCCTTTTGACCCGCTCGTATTGGAAGGAGCTTAAGACCGCCTCTTCCACGTCGCCAGCGCTTGGCGAGTTCAAGGCCGCGTCCATTGCCTCATCGCCGCCCACAAAGAGGCCGTCATGCTTGCCTTTGGACCGATAATAGTCGGTGACCGAATTGGCCGCTATCCGCATCATCCAGGCCACAAAGACCAGGCCATCACCACTTAAGGTTGGCAGCTTCTCAAAGGCTTTAAGAAAGACCTTGGATGTTAGGTCTTCGGCTACCTGAGCGCTGCTTACCCTGTAGTGAATGAAGCCATATACCTTTTTCAAATAGAGTCGATAAAGCTCCGAAAAGGCGGCCTCATCGCGCTCTTTGGCCCGTTTTACCAGACCCAACAATTCCTCTTCGGAGATCACCCATCGACTCCGATCAAGAAAAGGGGGCTTTCGGCCCTTTTTGGTTTAGACGTTTGAGAAGCCATAAAGTTACTCCCAGTTTGAAAAGGGTAATTTCTAAGAGATGAGAGAGATAATTTAAGGACGGGGTAAGACCAAATCAAGATATGACCAATCGTTTGGCATCTTCTTTCTCATGAGTGAAATTATAGACCAGCGGAGGCCAAGATGGAAGGTTTTTGCGAAAATGAGATCGAAGAAGCCATTAACGAATTAACGTTAATGCGGTAATGAATTGTCTGATGAAATCCCCCGCTTTAAGGGGAGCGCTGGGTGTGGAACAAGCCAGTGAAGAATAAGGCTTAAGAAGCATATGAACGCAGAAGACGGGCGAGAATGGCCGAGACTTCCGCCCGGCTGGCGCGGGCGCGCGGCCGGAAGGCGCCGCCCTGATAGCCGTAGATGAGGCCATTATTTCTGCACGTCATAATGGGTGAATAGGCCCAATGGGCGACCGGGACGTCCAAAAAAGAAGGGCCTGAAGTGCCCGGAGCGAGGTTGTTTAATGCAAAGATCATGCTGGATATCTCGGCCCTAGTGGCCGGGCCGTCCGGCCTAAAAGAGCCATCCTCATAGCCGGAAATGACGCCATGAGACTTGGCCGCCTCGATGTCTAGATAAGCCCAATGAGAGGCAAAAACATCCGGAAAAGAGGGCTCTTTTGGGCCTGTCCGATCCCAGCCTCGTATTTTACAGATAAGGGAGGCGAATTCGGCCCGGCTGACCGGGTTGGTTGGACGGAAAGAACCATCGGGATAGCCGCTGATGAGCGCTTGAGCGCTTAAGTAGCTTACATCCTCAAAAGACCAGTGAAAATATGAGAGATCGTTAAACTTAAATGTTTGACCCTCAAGCATTAAGCTCAAGAGATAATCCTTGTCGTCGCTGCCACTTCCCCTTCGAGCCGAAATTGATATGTAATAAGTACCAGAGGAGACGGCACGGTAGTCGATACGTTCTTTTGCTCCCTGGCCATTAGAGACGTTCAAGGGGCGGTGAAGGTAATCGTAGAGCTTTACTTCGTAATTGGAGGCTTCAGGGATGTTGGACAGAATTATTGAAAGCTCTTTGGGTGGATCGGAAACCGTGAAGCTATAAGTATCGAAGTCATCGGCGTATTTAGCCATCTTGGCTTTGAGGCGACCAAAGGAGATGGGGTAAGCCGTAGCAAAGGTATCGTTTGGCTCATAGGGGTCGCTGATGATCAGCGGGGAGATTAAGGCTTTAGCCGCATCTATTCGGCCAAAGCCATAATATCTGTCCCAGCCGTAATCCCCCCTATCCAGAGCCGAGCTCTCCAGCGCCCGCTCCACCTCGTTCGCTTTTAGGGCGGGATGGGCGGAGCGGATAAGAGCGGCCAGGGCAGCCACGTGAGGGGTGGCCAAAGACGTCCCCATCCCATAGGTATACGAGGCTGACCTGGATGTGCTGAGTATCGGCCTTCTTGAGTCTCCACCGGGAGCAGCCAGATCTACCGCATCTCCATAGTTTGAGTAGGGAGCAATGTTGTCATGAACATCGGTTGCGGAGACGGCTATCACGTAGGGAAAGGCTGCCGGATAGATAACCTCTGCCTGAGCGTCATTTCCAGCGGCGGCAACCACAACCACGTCTTTTCTTCGAGCGTATTCAACCGCCCTAAGCAGGGCCTCGGAACGACTCGAACCGCCGAAGCTTATATTTATTATGTCAGCTCCGTTGTCGACCGCATAGGTGATGGCTTTAGCGATTTTATAGTCATCTCCGTAACCTTGTCTGTTAAGGCCCTTAATGGGCATTACTGGGCATTTCTGAGCTAGAGAGGCAATACCCAAAGCATTATCACTGACGGCCGCTATTATGCCGGCCACATGACTGCCATGCCCGTTTGAATCGTCGTCTGCGACGCTGTTGTTTCCGTCTACGAAGTTCCAACCATAAGAATCGTCAATAAAGCCGTTGTTATCATCATCGAGGCCGTTTGCCGGTATCTCGTCAGAATTCTGCCAGATGTTTGCGGCAAGATCGGGGTGATGCAAGTCTATGCCGGTATCGATGACAGCAACGACCACTTCCGAAGATCCGGTAGAGATATCCCAAGCTAAGGGCGCCCCGATGAGATTCAAATTCCATTGTTCGTGAAAACGCGGATCGTTTGGGACCCTGGCGGCCTGGCGGAAGCCGTTCGACTCGGCAAATTCCACCAAACCCGATGATCGGTAAGCCAAAACCAACTCTTCAGCCAGAGAGGCGTCAACCGATTCCACAAGCTCGATACCTAACTCTTCAATAAATCCCTTGCTGCGAGCTCCAATCGCTTTATTCAGACCTTCTCTCTTTTGCCTTGTCAACCCGGGTATAAACTTTACGATGATCTCGCCCGCAGCCGAAGTGAGAGCTGATCCCGCCAAAGGAGCCCGCGATAGGCTCAAACCTTGAGCCTTTGCATCCAATCCCACCAGAGCCAGAAGGAGCATGGCCAGAAAGCTTAAAAGAACGATATATGATATTCCTGTTTGATGTCTTTTCATTGAGTTCATATCGGTCACAAGATTAAACCATATAAATATTACGTGGAGCAACGGTCTTGAAGATAATGAAAGAGGCGACGATGATTTAAAAGCGATCTTTGATAACCAAGTAAACAAATTTGGGAAGGGAGAGGGCGACCCGCTTAAATCTCTTTTTGGGCTGAGCCAAAAGACGGTAGAGCCACTCCAAATTCAAGCGCTGAACAACGGCGGGAGCCCTCTTGGTCCTGCCGGAGATGACATCGAAACTGCCGCCTATGCCTAAAGCCAGGGGTATTTTCAAGTCTTCTTGGTTAGTCGCTATCCACTTCTCCTGCTTGGGAATACCAAGACCTACAAAAAGTATGTCAGGTGAATCGGCTCTGAAGCCGCTCATCATATCCTGCTCCTCCTTGGCAGATAAAAACCCGTGGTAAGTGCCTATGACACTAAGGCCGGGGTATTCCTGAGACAGATTTTGGGCAGCAGCGGCGGCGACGCCATCTTCACCGCCAAAGAAGGCGACCTTATAGCCTTTCTTTGCGGCCAGAGAGCTTAGAGCGTAGACCAGATCGACGCCGGTTACTTTGGCTCTCAGGCGAGCGGCCCATTTTATACCGAAGCTGTCGGCAAGGACCATGTCGGATTGATTGATGATGGAACAGAGCTCCTTGTCATTCTGAGCGAGAACGGCCATTTCAGTATTTAGGGTGATGACCCTGTGGGAACCACCCTCTTTGATAAGGCGCTCAAGGAGCGGAGTGGCTTCTTTGAGCCCCATGACGTCAACCTTAAGGCCAAGGAGATAAGTTTTTTTAAGAAGACCCAGGGCGAGCTCAGCGGCCGAGTGAGCCTTGGCAGAAAGTCTTTCGATCGCCCCTTCTTGAACGGGGCTGTATCTCTCTCCTCGTAAACCGGCTCTTACCTTAGCAGCCGCTTCTTGGGCAGAGAATGATTTAAGTCTTAAGGGGGGCTCGCGGCCAACAAGCTTGAGAAAGTTTTCGACCTTAGGGTCGTAGAGGATAGCCAGAAAGGGCACTTTGACCTTGGCGGCCATCACGAGGGAATGGAGGGGGATGCCGATAAGAAAATCGAGCTTGCTGATAGCCTTGAGAGTGGCCAGGGGATCGGGTGCGTCCAAGATCTCGGCCCTACCTGTCATCCTGACCTCTATCTCCTTGGCAAAGATGAGGTCTTCGGGATATTTCATGGGAATGAGGATGATATCCGCCTTCTCTTCGCTTATCAGCCGATCGGCTAATTCGGCAAGTCTTTGAAGATCGCCGCCCGGCCAGTCGCGGGGGGCGATGCCGATGTAAGGACTTTTGCCCTCGCCTTTTTCGGGGGGCTCAAAGGGGATGTCAAGACCAAGAACAGGATCGGCCAAGACGATGATCTCCTTTTTGACCCCAATCTCTTCAAGCAGCTCCTTGGATTGAACGTCCCTGATGGTGATAAGATCGGCCACAGAGAAGGCGCCGCGGGTAAAGCGGCGCGCAGAGACCCTATTTAGGGGCCCCACCCCTTGAGAATAGATAGCAACCTTTAAGCCAAGCATTTTAGCCAAAGCTATCAGGCCACCATAGTAGAGCACACTATTTAATCTGAAGATATCCTGAAACAGACCGCCACCACCGCTAATAAGAAGATCGGAGACCTTCAGTATCTTAACGATCGCAAAAAGATCGCTCCGGCTCACCGCTTGAACGCTAAAGGTGTGAGCCGTCTTAACGGGCTCAGATGATAGGACGGTTATCTCAGCGTCTGCCATTTCTTCTTTTATGGCCATGATGAGAGAAAGAAGTATCGCCTCGTCGCCTACACTATCAAATCCGTAGTAGCCGGAGATGACGACCCTCTTATGAGGCATTTTTGATGAATTTGGCCGTTGCTTCATATATAAAAGCAGCAACAAGACCGATCAGGAGACCCAGGACCAGACCATTGAAACTCCTAAAAAGAGAGACCCAGAGGGGCGAGTAGGTATGGCAGAAGGTATTAGCGAGCGATATCTGGCCAATCGTTGCCAAAATAGCCAAAGCCCATGTCGTTTTGCGGTCAAAAAGACCAGATGCGGCAAGGATGAGGGCGGGATGGCCAATGAGAAACTCCTTAAAGCGTGGCCTGACCAACAAGATGCTATCTAAAAGCTTTCTCAATAACAGCTCTGAAGCAGGCACGAATTCGGCCGAAGCGTTGCCCGAGCGGATTAAATAAAAAGCGGCGGCGGCCGTCATAAACCCGCCCAAGATGACGTATTTTACTAGGATGGGTTCATTGAAAAACTCTTTAAGACCGCCTTTTATCGGCTGCCACCTCTGGCTGAGGATATGGATAACCGCCAGTATAGGCGCCAGATAGGCTATCTTAACGCCGGTGAAGGTGTCCACACCTAGCAAGAAGCTCTCCCTTAAAAGAAGAGAGGAGACGATTAGACCACCAGTTAGGGTTATGAGTGAAACCTTGATGAGAAGAATAGCGGAAGAGAGATACCTCAAAGGGGAAGACTTCTCTTTTATTATCTCTTTTTCCATTGAAACCAAGCTAAGGGCAGGAAAGAGACAGGCGGCAAGCAAGGCGAGGCCTTTAAAGAGCATAACCTCCCTGCCCGTTGCTAAGAAGGCGACAGCTACGATGGCTGAAAAAAGAGCCAAGATAGCGAGGCGGCTAACCTTCAAGTGATGAAGGAGGAGAAGGGCAAAGCCGGCCAAGACAGCAAGTGAGATAAGGGCTGTCAAGAGGGTGGTGAAAGGGCTCTCCTCAACCTTGGGAACGCTGAAGTCTCCTAGGCGGTAACCGGCCGATACCAGGCTCTCTCTAACATTTTGAAGGTAGGCGATGTTACGCTCGGCCAACGAGGGGCCGGTCGCTCCCTTCAAAAAGAAACGCAGGTAAACTAGGCGTATACTTCTATCCCGCACGGCCGCCCGGATGGTGGCCACCACTTCGGCCGGGGTTGATTTTTCAGTTCGCCACTCGGCAACCTCGTGTATTTTTACTCCTTCTTGGCCAGCCGATTCGACAAGAGACCCTTTGCCTTCTATGGCAACCATCTCAAGAAAACCGAGCCCCACGCCCTCCCTTTTTAGGGCTTCGGTAAGATCGGCTATGGAGACTTCCTGATTGGCACCGGGGGGAGCATAGGCGGCCACCTCTTTACCAAGGGAGATCGCTATATCGGCCCCGATAAGATGAATGTTGTTAACGATAGTCTGAATGCCTTCCTTTTTTATGCGCCCGTCATTTCTTAGCACGGCAACCGTTTTTAAGCCTCTCTCGTGGATCATGGCAACCATTTCAGGGTCGTAACCCATTGAGAGCATCTCTATCTCTTGATCGACGGTGGCTATCTCTATTAGACGATCGCCCACCATTTTGGCCACCTCTTGGCCGTAGCGCGAGCTTAAGTTGGAAAAAGCCCGCCGGCAAGCGCTAAGATCGGTAAAGAGTATATATTGATAGCCGGGTCTAATCCGGCTCAGCGAAAAACCCTTCTGGCCAAGGGGGGCGGATGTTGCATAGAGGCTTCTAATCTCAGCGCCACAGAGATATGCGGCCTTGCCTTTTATGGTGAGATCCATAATTGTGTCTTCGTAGATGGCAATATCGGTAATCTTGGCCTTTTTTGCCTCATCCAAGAGGTTGGGGATACTCCGACCGGAGAGCCGGGAGAGTTCCGTTAAATCCCTGAAGTCAAGGGCAAGCTCAACCACATTATTCTTGGCATCGATGACCATCCGGTTATAGCCGAGGATGAGAGAGGCTATAACACCTACAATGACCATGACCCTAAGCATTTTTTTGATATCGATCATTCTTCCCCTTCCAGCCTAAAGAGGCAGCGAGTCATTTCAATTTAAGCTTAATGAAACCCAATACACAATGATTTCTCTCGATTTTTGCATGCATCCATTCATATTGTTCAATTTTAGGGGTTTATTTCGACCCGAAAAGAAATATCAAAGAGCCTATCCCAAGGAAGAGCGATTTCTGACAGATACACATTTGGAAAATTATTCGCCAGGTCAGTGGCAAAAAAGATCGGTAGGTTCGAGTTTAGATCGGCCATAACCGCCTCAATAATATATGGCGGAAGAGGAATGCCGCCATGGGCGAGACCGTAGCGATCCAGAATCTTCCGTCTTATTCTGGCCTGGTATCCCCAATCCTCTACCATCCTTAGGGCCAAATTCTGAAGGTGAGCGTCCTTGTTAAGGCTCTCCTTCTGGCGATAGAGACTATAGAGGGAACCTTGAGCCAGGGCCGTGCCGATACTGTTGGCCGCAGTATTCCAGCCAGAATAGGCGGCTAGACCGAATAACAGCCTCTTTTCGGCCAGAAGCTTCATCAGGGAGTCGTCTGCCCCGTTTGCATATGAGATATCCGCCAAAGCAACCGGATAGCCCCGCGATATCAAAGATTCTATTTTATTAGCCAAGAGATGATGATACTCAGAAGGCGGCCCCCCGCTCTGGGCGGAAGCCTCTCTGACGCCGTTTTGCGCCGCATTTATCAGCAAGACAAGATCTGCAGCATCGGGATCGCTGACCGGTTGACCTCCCAGCGCATTGATTTTTAGAGACATGCTTGAAATAAAGGGCCTATCCTCGTATAAGAGGATGGTCCTGTTCTCCAAATCGCTTAGAGATGTGACAAAAATTTTTGGTTTGTAGCCGCTTAAATCATTTACGGCTCGCGCAAACAAGAGGGAGCCCAATTCATCGGCACCGTGAAAAACCTCAACCCGTCTGGCCTTCTTGTTTGCGGTCGCAATAGCCTCGGTTAGACGATTGCTCCCCTTGTCGGCCTTGCTAAATGATACGACATCGTCCAGGCTCACTATGAGAAAGTCTATTTTGCCCGATTCCACCATCAAAAGGGTCTTTTCGGTCATCTGTAAATTGAGATTTCGGCGGTTAATGGCATCGGGACTAAAAGAATGCTGCTCCCCTCTGGGGTTAAGGGAACGCATAACCGTAGAGAAGGCATATACCGGCGCATTGATAGCATCAGTTAACTTATAGAGCTTAGTGATGCGATCTTGGAGCTGAGCGGGCTGCAATTGGTGCTTGCGGGATGGTACAAGACCTCCATAGAAGAGGGTGTCTAGAGAAAGGACTAGGGCGTCGGCCTCCTTGGCGTTCTTAAAGACCCATTGCCAAATGTGCGGAGCATCGGTTGTGGCTTCTCCCGTATTTAAGAGATCGGCAGGTGGCAAGATGAGTTCTATTCCATCGCCCGTTTTAGATAGGGCAATCACATAATCGTAATTTATCGGTCTATTATCTAATGGAACGTAAAGTATGGTTAGAGGGGGATCTTTGACTAAAGCTTTTGTTTTTGTCTGAGGAAAACTTATGGAGGTTATGATTATTAGGGGGATAAGGGCAAGAACGGAAAGCTTTTTGCACATTTATTAAGACTCCAAGTCCTCAAATATTAATAAACCCCAAAGCGCCTCTCATTATATGAAGAAAAGGGAAATACTTCAACCTCGGCGAGTCACTAATACTTTATAGTTACAGCCTTGGAGGCGCCGTCCCAACTTACGCTGCCCCCAAAAGCTTCCGCTACCCAGCGAGCGGGAAGCATGGTTCTGCCTGTGCCGGCTATCTCGGGAGATACGTCCATCGAGATAACGGCGGCGTTTTTTAATAACTTTTTACTACCAATCGCTAAGGTGACAATATCCGCCCCTTTGGTCAGGGTGGCCGTTCTGGTGAGACCGCTCCAGTCGATCCCGCTATCAGCTATCCCTAGGGCGTTGGCCAGATATCTAACCGGTACATAAGTGCGGCCACCCTTGATGTAGGGCGGCGCATCGGTACTTGTAAAGACGTCATTTAAACTATACCCGGCCTTGCCGATAATCATAGTTGCGGTCGATTTTTTGGCCTCTTCCTCGCTGCCACCCGAAATGCTAAACCAGGTGCTCTTTATAACGCCCGTTCCGAGAACTTCTCGAAGCTTGCCTGCCGATATCTCTTTTGTGCCTTGACCCCCGGTCAGTTTTACCGTGCCGACTCTTCTCTCTCCCCTAAGAGAGGCAACCTCGATCCCCTTTAAGGCCCCCAAAACTGAGGTTTCCGGATTGGCATTAAGTTTTGCCTCTAATTCGGAAAAAGTAAATGTGGCTCTCCAGTCGCGATGAGGCGACGAGGCGCAAAACGGACAGCTGGCGGCTTTAAGATAGTTTAAAGCATTGGTCCAGACATTTTCGCTATTTTCGGTCGAACCGCCGCAAGTGGAGTGATAGTAGGCTATGATTGGGCTGCCGTTTGCCATGATCAGCTTGACCGCCGTTTCGTTAACGGCCGCTGTAGTGGATGGCTTTTCGTGGTCGACCCCCAAATATACTTGGCAATGAGTTGTGGCGCAAAGGTCGTAGGTGCCGTGCTTGCCCAGATTTTTTACGGCATAGTTACGGGCGGCACAGGCCTGAGACTTTAAAGCCTCTTTGGGCCAGCCAAAGGGCATCTCGGAGGGAACGCAGCCGTAGAGATACTCTTCTATGGTGAGCTCGTTTATGGCGGTAAGACCACTTGAGGTTATTTGAGCGATCATTTGACCGCGAAAGCGATTATAGCTTGTCTTTTGGGGAAGACTTATCATGCCCGATACAGGAATAAACCGTATCGGATAGACATAGGTTCCCATGCTGATGCCATCAGGCGTTACCAGTTGATATTGAATGCCGGAGAGACGAACCCGCCATACCTCGTTTGGACCGGCCGTTGCCAGTATCTCTCCTGCCATCTCTATATGTAAACCGGATGGAGAGGTGAAGAGGATCTCCGTCTGCCCAGTAAGCACGCCTATCTTTATGGAAGCAGGCATAGCCCCGTCTTGAACCGTAGACCCCGCATAGTAGTGGGCCAATATCTGATCGTAAGTGAAGCCGGCCTCGGCCATCCCTTTGGCTCCCCACTGGCAGAGCCCGACGCCGTGACCCCAGCCATGACCACTAAAGGTTATTTGGGCATCCGAGCTAAAGGCAAGGGCTGAAGAGAGCGGGATTATCATAATGGAAAAAAGAACCAATAGGGTTAATAACATTATTCTGCTTGCTCTGAAAATAGGAATAATTCTCATAGTAGAATCCATTATTAGCATATCGACCTTCTAGCCGTCCACTCCTAATAAGTAAATAGCTTAAATATTATCTTCGATATTTCGGCTCTTGTGATATCATTCTGCGGCCTAAAGGTGCCATCGGGATAGCCGCTGACGATTCCGTTCCCCCGGCAGCTTAATATTGATTTCAAAGCCCAGTGGGTATCGGCGACATCCGAAAAAGTTGTCTGAACAAGATCTGTCTTAAGGCCCGCCGTAGCCGATACCATGGCCGCGATTTCAGCTCTGGTTATCTTATTTGCGGGCCTAAACGTGCCGTCCTCGTAACCGTTTATAACACCGTTAGCCTTAGCGCTCTCTATGTATAAATAATCTTGATGCGAGGGAGATACATCGGGGAATGATTGAGACGATGGATTTATCAGCGGCCACTTCTTGGCCTTGCATATCATCCTGGCAAACTCTGCCCTATCTATCTTGAATTCGGGAACAAATGAGCCGTCCGGCCTGCCACTAACGACGTTTTCGATGGTCAATCGCTCTATATAGGGATAGGCCCAGTGCTCGGGAGGAACATCGCTGTAGTGGCGGAGTGAAAGATAGCTGTTTAGGCCGCTCGCGATACCTTGGGCTATCTTTTGGCGATAATCCGGGGTCAAAAGAAGTCTCGCTTCGTCCTGGTTGGATACGAAAGCTCCCTCAATTAAAGCTGAGGGCATATTGGTGCCGCTTAAGACGACGAAAGTCGCTTTCTTCGTCCCTCGATCAGAGGAACCCAACTCTTTGATAAGGCCCTGCTGAAGATTTATGGCCAGAAGTCCACCGAGTGGGCTGGCCGGATAGTAGTAAGTCTCTACTCCGTTTGCTAAGGGATTATATGCGGAGGAATTATTATGGATGGAGATAAATACGGAAGCATTGGCCGAATTAGCAAGGGCGCACCTCTGGTTAAGGGTTAAATAATCGTCAAGACTTCTGGTCATCACGCTGGAAAATCCCGCGTTATCGAGCAGGTTCTTTAAACGAAGCGCGATGTCGAGATTGGCATCGGCCTCATTGAGCCTCAAGTTACCGGTTGTAACATCAACCCGGTTTGGGAGGGCCGTGAACTGATTGATTTGACCATCGATAAAACCTGAGCTTAGAGCGGTATTGAGTGAGCCATCGGTTATGAATATTGTCTCACCGCTTGAGATATCCATGAAAAAAGCAGGGCTACGAGCTCCCGTGTCTTTGCCACCGTGACCAGCATCTATGCAAACGAGGGGAGCGGCCAGCGCAGATTGCGCGGACAAGACAAGTACTAGGATTGAGAGAATAGTGGCTCTTGCCCCTCTAGTTAGCTGTTCAAACTTCAAATTGGCCTCCCTATGGGAAAACTTATCTTTCTGATCCAATTAAATCTTCGTTACGCTCAAAAACCTGAACCCTAAAATCGAAGTTGCTGCCTATAATATCCAGCGATTTGCCCTCACTCAAGAACTTGACGCTCTTTATCTCTTTGAATTCAGTGAGCGTATTAACTACCGAGTATATAGTCATGGCTTCGGCCGCGCTACCGAGCATATAGTTATCCACGAAGCCTTTATTAAAATTGACATAAGCGAACTCATCCTTTATTTCTATATCGAGAAGCTCGGTCTCCTTCGGAATCGTAGCGAAGCGACCGCCGATCTTGGGCCCTTCGATCAGGGCGCTTAAGGCCACTTCTGGTGCGACCTCCGCTCCCCCTTCAAGCGCCCTCTCCTCGACAAGCAAAAAATTTGCATCTTGGTCAGCAAAGTATAGGGTCAAGATGCCCTCGTCGTGACGGTTTTTAACCGGGGAAGGCTCAAGTTTTGTGCCATCATCCTCAAGACAACCCGAAACGAACGCGAAAGTCAGTAACCCAGTCACTACCAGAGCCAAGACCTTTATTTTCTTCATGTCGCTTCCTTTCAAAAAGCTTAGAACTGAATAATTTGTTGACCTAAAAAAGAAAAACCCAAAATCATTTGGGCGGGATCTAATATTAGATTATATAGATGTTAACATAAAGCCGGTAATCTTTCCAGAGAAATCTTGGATTTATTCCTGGTCCACTTATAATAGTTTTGCAAAACATAGAGGCCCCAATATTTGGGGCCTCTAACCTCATTCCTTCTTACTGCTCTCTTTGCCCTATCCCATCAATAGGTGATGGTCACGGTCTGAGTCGTCTTGTTCCAGGTGACGGTGGCTCCAAAGGCCTCTGCTACCCATCTTGCCGGGAGCATGGTCCGTCCGGGAGGAGTCGTCTCAGGAGAGACGTCCATCTGGCTAGCTATTCCGTTCTTGCTCAAGGTCTTGCTGCCGATGACCAACTTAACCACGGTGGAACCCTTGGTTAGAGTAACGGTCTTAGTGGCCGCATCCCACTTGACATCCTTTTCGGCTATCCCCAAGGCGTAGGCCAGATACCTGACCGGAACATAGGTCCGGTTATTCTTGACGTAGGGGGCGACGTCCATGTTGCTTGTGCTGCTTCCCACCGTATAGCTCTTTTGACCTATCCTCATGGTGGCGGTGGTCAGAGTGCTAGCTCCCTTGATGGCTACCCCACCGGGATCGGATATCATCCCGTTGGCCAGGCCATCGGCGTCTCCGAGCCCTCCATCGGTCAGGGTGAGGATGAGGACGTTATCCCCATCATTATCTGAGATGAGGGAGGTGCAGTTTACCCACTTGCCTCCTAGGTACTTCCAGTACTCACTGCCGGCCGGTATCTTGTCCGGGAAGGTGATGGTCACCTTGATGGTGGAGCCCGCATTCACCTGGGTTACGTTGAAGGAGAATAATCCGTAAGGAAAAGTGTAGCCGGTTGGGGCTCCGGATGGTATATCCTTCTCCAAGGTATGGGTCAGATTTCCGAAGGCTCCGGTATCGGTGCTGAATCTAACGTTTAGATAGCCCTCGGTGTAGGGGAGGACGCCACCTCCGCCGCCGCCTCCTCCGCCAAGCGGTGGATGTTCCCTTATACTCATAGGCTCCGATATCTATGCCGGCCCCTTGAGGACGACGGGCCACTCCCCGCTGATCGGTAGCGGGAATACCTTCACCCGTCGCGCCGGTATCTATGGCCGAGGAGCCTAAGAGGAGAGCCATGGTCATTGTGGGCCCGCCGTTCTCGGCCAGGGCGCCGAGCTTTGGGGTTGTCCGTTATGATGTTGGTTCCGCCAACATAGCCCCTTGAACAACCGAGTAGCTGACAACGGGGATAGGCCCGGCATCATAATTTAATATCTCACCGCCGCCGTTATCCCAGAGAATGGTGTTTAAGATTGACGGGCTGCTGTTTGAGGAGTTATAAATCCCGCCACCATAGCCGGAGCCGGTCGTGTTGCCGCTGAAGGTGCAGTTGGTGATAGATGGGTCGCTAGAGCCGCCGTTATACATCCCGCCGCTGCTGCTGCTGGTCGCCGTGTTGTCGCTGAAGGTGCAACCCTCGATGGTTGGGCTACTTTGGTCGTTAAAAATTCCGCCGCCGCTGGAGTTATCGCCAATCGCTTCATCTGCATTACCGCCCGTTATGGTGAAGCCATCTAGGATGGTGGCGGAGGTAACCGAGGCCGATTACGCCTAACTTTGCTTTAAAATTTTCAATAGCATCATCTAAAGACACCGCATCTACCATAATTTATTCGTCTTTTCGGGAAAACTAATAAATGTTATCACAAGGCCTAACCCCTGTCGAACTCACTTGATGGCGAACATGATCTCGCCCGAGGCGGCAAGCTCCCCGTTTACTGTCGCTTTGGCCACCCCGATGCCGATGGGCCCCTTGGACTTTATGACTTCTGTCTCGAGGGTGAGCTCATCGCCCGGCACGACCTGTCTTTTGAATCTGACCTTGTCGATGCCGGCAAAGAGAGCGATTTTGCCCTCATTTTCGGGTTTTGATAGGAGAACGACCGCTCCGACTTGGGCCAAGGCCTCGACGATCAAGACGCCCGGCATTATGGGACGACCGGGAAAATGGCCGGGGAAGAAGAAGTCACCCTCCTTGACCACTTTAAGCCCTACGGCCCGCACCCCCGGTTTGAGTTCGGTTATGGAGTCGAGTAGAAGGAACGGCTCACGATGAGGTATTATCTTTTTGATCTCGCCCAAGTCGAGCATTCTTGGTCCTTTCCAAAAATCGGTTCTTGGTTTAAAAAGTTTAGACTTAACGCATTGATAAGACAAGCCAGTCCCTTATGATATAATCTTTTATCATTCATGAAACGAGGAGTGAACTGTGAACAAAAATGTCGGGGTAGCGGCGGTAGCGGCGCTGGCCGCCATCGTGCTGGCTTTGGGGGCTGGATTCTATATCAACTCAACCAATCAGACGGCTGACCAGGTGATTGAAGAGGAGAAGTATTACTGCATGGCCTGCGGAGAGGAGGTTGCAGAAGAGACCGATGCGACCTTGCGCCCGCTTGCCGTGATAATTGAGAACCACCCCGATACCCGGCCTCAATCGGGACTTGAGGACGCTTGCATAGTCCATGAGGTAGTCGCCGAGGGGGGAATAACCAGGTTTTTGGCCGTCTATCTTCATGACAAGGTCGATTCCGTCGGCCCTGTACGGAGCGTGCGCGACTACTATGGCGAGATGGCCAAGGGCTTTGAGGCCATACTAGCCCACTGCGGCGGTTCACCGGCCGGTTATAAGGCTATAAAGGACTTGAAGCTGGACGATTTGGATGAATTTGCAAATACGGGCGCCTATTGGCGCTCTTCCAAGCACAAGCGACCGCATAATCTCTATACCTCGACTGATAACTTGAGGGAAAAAGCCAAAGAGAGAGGTTTTGAGGATCTGGCCACCTTTAAGCCCTTCGAATTCAAAGATGACGCTCCCACGGCCGAGCGGCCAAGCTCGATGGAGGCCAAGATAAATTTCTCATCGCCAGAATTTTTGGTCGCTTACGAATACGAAATGACTAGCAATTCATACCTCCGCTCGATGGGCGGCAAGGTCCATCGGGCCTTAAGCTCGGGCAGACAGCTTTCCGTCAAAAACGTCCTTATCCAGGTGACATCGATCAAGGTGATCGATGAGATGGGACGGGTTAAGGTGGCCAATGTGGGCCGCGGTCTCGCTTACGCTCTTTTGGATGGCCAGGTTATAGAGGGTAAATGGGTCCGCGATTCTTTAAAAGACAGCTTAAGATTCTATGACATAACCGGGAGCGAAATCGCCTTAAATCGGGGGCCCGTTTGGATAGAGACGGTCTCACTTAAGGATGTGTTGAGCTTTGAGACCGAAGAGAAGGCCGAAGGTTAAAGAGTGATCGATTCCCGCTCGGACGAGCGGGTTATCTCGGCTCCGAGGGACTTGAGCTTGCCCTCAAATTCCTCATAGCCCCTATCGATATGAGAGATATCCATGACCTCGGTCGTCCCGTTTGCGGCCAAGGCCGCCAGAACCAGAGCCGCTCCACCTCGAAGATCCGTCGCCCTGACGGGAACCCCGCTTAGGTTGGGGACGCCCTTGATGAGGGCGTGCGGTCCGTGGATGCTTATGTCGGCCCCCATCCGGACGAGTTCGGGTACCAGGATGAATCTATCCTCGAAGACATTCTCGGTAATGACGCTGCTACCTTGCGCCAAGGTCAGAAGCGTCATCATCTGGGCCTGCATATCGGTCGGAAAACCGGGATAGGGCAGGGTCGATATGTGCAGGGGCCTAAAAGGGGGATGGCTTTGACCTATCTTGAGGCCGCCTTCCACCTGCTCGACCGATGCCCCGGCTTCCTTCAATTTTTCGATGACGATCTCCATGGACTGAACGGGGACATCCTCCATTATTACATCGCCGCCGGTCATGGCGGCGGCCACCATGAAGGTTCCGGCCTCGATGCGATCGGGAATTATCCGGTGTTCGATGTTGCCTCCCAGGCCGCTTACTCCCTCTACCGTCAAAATCGATCCCCCGGCCCCCTCTATCTTGGCTCCGAGCCCATTTAGAAAGGAGATTAGATCGACGATCTCGGGCTCTTTGGCCGCATTTTTGATTACCGTCTTGCCTTTGGCCATGACCGCGGCCATCAGAATATTTTCGGTCGCTCCCACGCTCGGAAATTCGAAGTCTATCTCCTTTCCAACCAGACCATCGGCTTTGGCCTTTATGAAGCCGCCCTCGACGTTTATCTCCGCCCCCAGCTCCTCAAGAGCCCGAAGGTGATAGTCGATCTTGCGAAGGCCGATGTTGCAGCCGCCCGGAAGAGCTACCTGGGCCCGGCCAAGCTTGGCAAGCAGGGGACCGAGAACGATTATGGAGGCCCTCATCCTATTGACGAGTTCGAAAGGAGCCTCGGGACACAAGGAGGTGGTGGGCTTTATCATAAAATCATTCGAAGGCAGAAATCCGGCCTCGAGGCCGAGAGCCCTCAGGACGTCGGCCATGATCAAGACGTCGCTTATCTTGGGAACGTTCTTTAGGATGACGGGGTCATCGCTTAAAATCGAGGCGGCCATCAACTTTAGGGCGGCGTTCTTGGCCCCGCAAACCTTGACGCGGCCGACAAGGGGGTGGCCACCTTTTATTATGAATCTTTCCATTTAAGCTCCAAAGCCTCCTTCTTGGCCATCTTCCTTCGTTAATCGATAGAGAAAGTAGAGGGAGATGAAGAGGCCGGCAAGGAGTGAGATTATGGTGAAGGCGGGAAAGCTGCCCGCCCAAGTGTCGATCAAAAAACCAGAGAGAAACGCCCCGATAATCCTAAAACCCAAATCGAGGCCGATCCTACCATATCTGGCGATAACCTTGAGCCAGACCTTTTTCTGCTTGTCACCTTCTTTAGCCACACAAACACCTAAAGGGTTTTGGGCGGCCTCAAATGCTCCGAATTATCAGGGCCGCCTCTTTGATAAAGCCTGTCGTCATCTCATCGGGATAATTCTCTTTATAGACAATCTCTTTGATGCCGGCATTTATCAGCATCTTGGTGCAGAGTATACAGGGCTGGTGGGTGGTGTAGAGGACCCCGCCTAAGATCTCGGTGCCATAGAGGGCGGCCTGGATGATGGCATTCTGTTCGGCATGAAGCCCCCGGCAGAGTTCGTGCCGCTCACCGGAGGAGACCTTTCTCTCCTCCCTCAAGCAGCCCGTCTCAAGGCAATGGGCGATCCTCGACGGGGCGCCGTTATAGCCGGTCGTAAGGATCCTCTTATCCTTGACTATTACGGCCCCAACCTGCCTTCTCAAGCAGGTCGAGCGGGTCCTGACCTCTTCGGCTATCCGCATGAAATACTCATCCCAGGAGGGACGGCTGTCTCTTTTCAAATCTCTCTCCGGTATATCCAGTAAGTCAGTTTTGGCCGAATTCCGAGTAGATGGGGAAGCGGCCACAGAGCGAGGCCACCCCTTCCTTAACCTCACCCAAGACGGCCTCATCACCCTTGTTTTTAAGGACCTTGGTGATGAGCTGACCTATCTCCTCCATCTCGGCCTCCTTCATGCCGCGTGTGGTAACGGCCGGAGTTCCGATCCGGATACCGCTCGTCACAAAGGGGCTCTTGGTCTCGAAGGGGATGGTACTCCGGTTCAGAACTATGCCGACCGACTCGAGTAGGACCTCGGCCTCTCGGCCAGTAATATCGTTGCTGGTCAAATCGACCAGAAATAGGTGGTTATCCGTGCCGCCCGAGACAAGGCGAAAGCCCGCCTCGCTTAAGGCGGATGCCAATGTTTTGGCGTTCTTCACGATCTGGGCCTGATACTCTTTAAACTCTGAACTCAAGGCCTCTTTGAAGCAGACGGCCTTGGCCGTTATCTCGTGCATGAGGGGACCGCCCTGGATGCCGGGAAAGACCGCCTTATCGAGAGGAGCTGCAAACTCCTCTTTGCAGAGGACCATCCCGCCCCTTGGCCCTCTTAGGGTCTTGTGCGTGGTGGTCGTAACGAAGTGGGCGTGGGGCACGGGATTTGGATGGACGCCGGCCGCAACCAGCCCGGCGATGTGAGCGATATCGACCATCAGATAGGCGCCGACCTCATCGGCTATCCTTCTGAAGGCGGCAAAATCTATGATGCGAGGGTAAGCGCTGGCCCCGGTGACTATCATCTTTGGCCTCTGTTCTTCGGCTATCCGCATTATCTCATCATAATTTAAGGTCTCGGTCTCTTTATCGACGCCATAGAAGGCGAAGTCGAAGAGGCGCCCGGAGAAGTTGACCGGGCTGCCGTGGGTGAGATGGCCGCCGTGAGAGAGCTCCAACCCCAGAACCTTATCGCCCACCTCAAGGATGGATAGATAGACAGCCATGTTGGCTGAGGAGCCGCTGTGGGGCTGGACGTTGGCGTGCTCGGCCGCAAAGAGCTCTTTGGCCCGCTGGATGGCGATCCTCTCCACCACGTCTATGTGGCCGCAGCCGCCGTAATATCGCTTGGACGGATAGCCTTCGGCATACTTGTTGGTCAGAACGGAGCAGGTGGCCTGCATCACGGCAATGCTCGCAAAGTTCTCGGAGGCGATGAGCTCTATGGTCTCTTGCTGCCTTGCAAGCTCAGCCGAGGTGGCCTTGGCTATTTCGGGATCGACCACGGATAGATGGTGCTTCATTAATCTCCTCCTAATCTGGAATCTTTCTGATCGTTTTCGATCTGGGCTATCTTGTTTACCCGTCCAACGTGGCGACCGGCCTCAAAATTGGTCGACAGCCAGAGCTCGACTATCTTCTCGGCCTGGCCCTGGGCTACCAGACGGCTGCCCAGGGCCAGTATGTTGGCATCGTTGTGTTTGCGGCTCAAGGAGGCGCACTCTAAATCGTTGCAGACGGCCGCCCTTATCCCCTTGACCTTATTTGCGGCCATGGCCATCCCTATGCCCGACCCGCAGACGAGTATCCCTCGCTCAAACTGACCGAAAGCTACGGCATTTGCCACCTCTTTGGCAAAATCGGGATAATCAACCGAATCGGTGCCGACGGTGCCAAAATCAAAGAACTGGTCGCCCTTTTCGGTCAAAAACCGTTTGAGATCCTCTTTAAGCTCATAACCTGCATGATCGGAAGCAATAGCTATCTTCAATTGACCTACAAGCCCCTCTCCATTTCTGTCTTTCAAAAAATATACCTATAAAATTAACATCAAGATTGGATTTCGTCCAACCTTGGCGCCGTTCCATGGGTGCGAAATAACGACGTCTTTAAGGATCGATGAAATCTTTTAGTTGATCGACAGGGATCGCCCCTTCCCTCAGGATGCGAGGCGGACTGACCGTGATGTCCAAGACGGTCGATTCCCTCCCGAGCCTGGTCCTTCCAGCGTCGATGATCAGGTCGACGCGGTCCTCTATTTGAGATGCTTCATCTGCGCTTATTGGACTTGGATCTCCCGAGACATTTGCGCTGGTAAGAGCGATGGGAGCGCCAAATTCCTTCATGACGGCAAGGAGGAGGTCGTCGCCTGGAAACCTTATCCCCACCCCCTTTAAGCCTCTGGTTATCGTGGATTGGACCGCTTCACCCTTCGGAAAGATGAGGGTGAGCGGACCTGGCCAAAACCTATCCATGAGGGCGGCGGCATAAGGGGGGATCTCGCTTACCAAGTCCTTTAAGAGACCCCTTTCGAATATGGCCACGGTGAGTGGTTTATCGAAATGGCGCCCCTTGACTTGGTATATCTTCTCTATGGCGGCTGGGTTTGAGCCGTCAGCGGCCAGACCATAGACCGTCTCGGTCGGGACGACCAGAATACCGCCTTTCTTAAGAACGGCGGCCGCCTTGCGGGCGACCTTTGAAACCTGGGTGAAAGAGACGACCTTAACCCTCTTTTGCCCCATCAATCTATCCTTTGAGAGTTCCTTGCAACGACCACCCGATCTAAGCCGGCGTAGTCTTTGGAGACATCGACCCAATTGAAGTCATCGGTCGCCATTATCAGAGATTGCACTTCTTTTGCTTGGCCCCATCCGATCTCAAGTATCAAATAGCCTCCGCCCTTCAGGTAGTTTGACGAGTGGGGGATTATTCTCCGATAGAAGTCGAGACCGTCATCGCCGCCATCTAAGGCAAGGATCGGTTCGAAGTCTTTGACCTCTTTGGGAAGACCGGCCAGATCACCATGCTTGATGTAAGGCGGATTGGAGAGCATCAGATCGAAGGAGCCGAAATGATCGGGGCCCAGAGCTGAAAAGAGATCCGACTCGATGAAACTGACCCGGCCATCAAGCCCGTTTTTGCGACCGTTCTTTTTGGCGATCTCAATGGCCAAAGCCGAAATGTCGGTCGCCCAGACCTCGGAGTTGGGGATCTCTTTGGCCAGGCTCAAAGCCAAGGCGCCGCTCCCCGTCCCCAGATCCAGAGCCTTTATGGGATTGGACTTAGCCCCTTTTATCATCTTCAAGGCCCTATCGACCAGAAGCTCGGTCTCATTCCTTGGAATCAAAACGTCCTGTGAGACCTCCAGATTAATATTTCGAAACGGCTGCTCGCCCAGGATGTAGGCTAGCGGCTCCCCCTTGATCCGCCGTTCGACCATGTTCAAGAAGTAATCGATCTGTCCCTTGCTCAGCCTCTTATCGAAGTGGAGATAGAGTCCGGAGCGATTAAGCCCTAAAGCCTTGGACAAGAGGCTCTCGGTCTCAGCCAAATGACCTGCAACCTGCGACTTCTCCAGCAAGCCCTGCGTGGATTTAAGTATGTTTACGACGGTTGGGTTCATTCCTCTATTTTGCCTCCATTTTAAACGGGTGACTCCCCGAGCTGCGAAGCCCTTTCGACCATGGTCAAGGCCTCAATTATCTCGGCGATGTTGCCTTCAAGTATCGACTCCAGGTTGTAAAGGGTAAGTCCAATGCGATGATCGGTCACGCGGCTTTGCGGGAAATTATAGGTCCTGATCCTTTCGCTCCGATCGCCCGTTCCAACCTGAGACTTCCTTGACTCGGCGATCTCTGATCTCTGATCTTCGAGCATCTTATCGTGAAGGCGGGCCCTTAGGATCTTCATGGCTCGCTCCCTGTTTTGGAGCTGGGAACGTTCCTCTTGGCAAGAGACGACCATGCCGGTCGGAAGGTGGGTGATGCGCACGGCCGAATCGGTGGTGTTGACCGATTGGCCGCCCGGACCGCTGGAGCGAAAGACGTCTATTTTGAGATCGTTTGGATTCACTTCGACCCGGGCATCCTCCACCTCGGGCAGGACGGCCACGGTCACGGTAGAAGTATGGATGCGCCCGCCCGATTCGGTAACCGGAACCCTCTGAACCCGGTGAACACCAGACTCATATTTGAGGCGGCTGTAGGCCCCCCGCCCCTTCACCTCGAAGATGATCTCTTTGAAGCCGCCAAGATCGGATGGGTTGCTGCTCAAAATGTCGAATTTGTAGCCGTTCTCCTCGGCATATCTGGTATACATACGGTATAGTTGGGCGGCAAAGAGACTGGCCTCGTCCCCACCGGCCCCCGCCCTTATCTCCAAGATGACGTCCTTTTCATCGTTTGGATCCTTGACCGTCATCATCAATTTTATCTTCTCTTCCAATTCCAAGGCTCGCCTTTCGGCCGAAGCAATCTCCTCGCACAGGAAGTCTTCCATATCCTTGTCGCTCTCGCCGGCCAGAAGTAGACCGGCCTCTTTGGCCGCCTTTTGAGTCGCCCGATACTCTTCTATCGCGGTGGCGACATCGGATATCTCGGCGTGGGCCTTGGCATATTCGGCATATCTCTTGGGATCGCTTAAGGTGTTTGGATCTGTGAGCTTTTCGGATATCTCGCGGTAGCGCTCCCCTATTTCATCAAATTTTTCCAGGATATGAGGCTCTAGAGACATTATTGAAGGATCTCCACCACTTCTGTTTCATTCAGGTCACCCAGTTCTAAAAGACGCTTGAGCGAGACCAAGGCCACCTCGATCTGCTGGGTTGAGGGCTCCTTGGTCGTCAGCTTTTGAAGATAGAGCCCCGGAGCAAGGATCGCCCTGACCAAGAAATGGCTGCCATACTTTCTGGCCAGCTTTATGATTTCGTAACTTAAGCCCACCACCAGGGGGGCAAGGAGTAGACGCTCGGCTATCCTAATCATGAGCGGCGGCCGCCCCAAAAAGGCGAAGACCAGTATAAGAATGGTGAAGGCGATGATGATGAAGGCCGTCCCGCATCCGACGTGAAGGGGGCTATGCTTGGCGGCCGCCTCTACGGTCAACTCGTCGCCGGCCTCTAGGGCATGGATCACCTTATGTTCGGCTCCGTGGTACTCGAAGACGCGCCCTATCTCTTTGGAGTGAGATATGACGAGAAGGTAGGCTATAAAGAGGGCTACCCTTATCAGGCCCTCAAAGAAGCTTATCAAAAAGGGGCTCTCAAGACTCCTCGCCCCAAAGGCTATGAGATAACTCGGTATGATAATGAAGAGGAGTATGGAAAAGCCAAAGGCCAAAAGAACGCTGAAGAAGATTTCGCCCTTGCCGAGGATGATGGCTTCCTCATCTGACCCTTCGGTCTCTTCGGCCATGTTGAGTGAGAGGGTGATGGCTTTAGTTCCCAAAACGAGCATCTCAAAGAGGGAGGTGATCCCCCTTAGGACCGGGATCTTAAGGAGGGATTTCGCAAATCCGCCCCTCTTGATTTGAGCTTCCTCGACGGCTATCTCGCCGTCCTCTCTCCTGACCGCAATCACCCAGTTATCTTTGGAGCGGAGCATGACCCCTTCCAGGACGGCTTGGCCGCCGACCTGAGCCGAGTTCGATGGAGAGCACCTCACGAGTTGTCCGAGCGAATGCTTTAATTTGTAGCTGAAATTGATCTTCAATATTTCACCAATTATCAATGAGAGATGTTTTTGGAAGGGATACGACTTGGCCTCAAAGCAACCAAGGGGCGCTAGATCTTCTTCCAAGGACGACCGCAACTGAACTTGCCCTCTTTGCAGGGCCCCCTATTGCAGGCCGGACCGGCCTTTGCAAAAAGGAGCGGGGCGACCGATTTCACCTTATCCAGCATACCCATGGCGAGCCCCCTTATCTCCCACTGAGCCCGCTCGCAACAGCGCAGTTCGAAGAAGTGAAGAAGCTCTCTGGCATTCATCGTGATCACTATCTTGGTCTCGGCCGCGTTGGGAAGGACATATCTTGCGTCTTCGGCCTCTACCCCTGCCTCTAAGAGATCTCGATAGACCCGGTGAGTCGCCTCGCAGATCCTCGTAAATATCTCTTTTAACTCAAAGTTCTCACCCACGGCCGGCGGCACTATGAAATCTGGGCTCTCGGCATACTTGACGTATCGCTGTGACTGTTGATTGTAGGAGGCGATACGATGTCTTACCAGCTGATGGGAGCAGGCCCTCGATATTCCACCCACGGCGAAGGTGAAGACGGCGTGCTCAACGGCGCTTAGATGGCCTGAGCCGATTATGAGGGTGACCATCTTTTCGACCTCATGATCACCTAGGTTCTTTAACAGCTCATCGGCCCCGATGGGCGCGTAGCAGAGCCGGGCCGCCGCGGCGACCGTTCTCTCTGGATTTGGGGTAAACTCCAAAAGGTTAACGTTCAATCAAGACCACTTCAATCGCTAGCTCTATTTGAAGGCGAGACTGCTTAAACCGGCTCTTCCTCTTTGACCTTGTCTCCCTTGGCCTTAGGCGCCTCGGCCTTTATGCCGTATTTCTTCTGAAATCTCTGAACCCTGCCGCCGGCATCTATCAGCTTCTGCTTGCCGGTGAAGAAGGGGTGACACTTGGAACAGATCTCCACTTTCAGCTCGGACTTGGTCGAGCGGGTATTTAAGCTCTCTCCACAAGAGCAGGTGACCAAAGACTCCTTATATTCGGGATGAATATCTTTCTTCAAAAAATTCCACCTCCAACCCTAATTTAGCCCACAGGCAAGGGAGATGTTAGCACAGGGGAAAGGTTCTTGGCAATCCCTTGAGCGGCCTTTAGCCCGAAGGTAGGGAGGTCTTCTGAACCTGTTGTAAGAACTCGGCATTGGAGCGGGTCTGCTTGACCTTGTCGATCAAGAGCTCTAAGGCGGCCATGGCATCGAGGGAGTGCAGCACCCTTCTCAGCTTCCAGACCTCTTGGGCCTCGGCCGGATCCATCAAGAGCTCTTCCTTCCTGGTGCCGCTCTTTTCTATATTGACGGCCGGGAAGATGCGCTTGTCGGCAAGCTTCCTGTCCAAATGGATCTCCATATTGCCGGTCCCTTTGAACTCCTCGAAGATGACCTCGTCCATCCTTGAACCCGTCTCGACCAGGGCGGTGGCCAGGATGGTCAGACTGCCGCCATTCTCGATGTTTCTGGCCGCCCCAAAGAAGCGTTTGGGCGGATAGAGGGCGGTCGAATCGACGCCGCCGGAAAGGATACGGCCGCTCGGCGGAACGGAGAGGTTATGGGCCCTGGCTAAACGGGTGATGCTGTCGAGCAGGATGACCACGTCTTTGCCCTGTTCGACCAGACGCTTGGCCCTTTCTAAGACGAGTTCGGTCACCTGGACGTGATTTTCGGCCGGCTGATCGAAGGTTGAGCTGACCACATCGCCGCGTACGGAGCGCTCCATATCGGTCACCTCTTCGGGACGCTCATCGACCAAGAGGACTATCAGCATTATCTCGGGATTGTTGGCGGTTATGCTGTTCGCTATCTGTTTTAAGATGGTCGTCTTTCCGGCTTTGGGCGGAGAGACGATGAGACCCCGCTGCCCCTTTCCGATGGGAGCTAAAAGATCTATCACCCTTGGGGCTATCTCATGACCTGCCGTCTCCAAGCGGAATCTCTCTTTGGGATAGATTGGAGTCAGGTTTTCGAAATTCTGCCGCCCCCTGATCAACTCGGGATCGGCCCCGTTGACCTTCTCTATCCGAAGCAAGGCGCTGTACTTCTCGTTATCTTTGGAGGGACGGATGAGCCCCATGACCTCGTCGCCCTTACGGAGGGCAAACCTCCTTATCTGCGAGACCGAGACGTATATGTCGTCATCGCTCGGCAGATAGCCTCCCGTGCGCAAGAAACCGTAGCCGTCGCTAAGGATGTCTAGGATGCCCTTTTTGGTAATGGCGCCATTCCCCTCGATGGGCGGGGCCGGACGTCTCTCGAAGGCGGGTTGCTCACCACCGCCGCTCACCTTTTTTTTGGCCACTATCGCCTCGATGAGCTCGGCTTTTTTGAGCTTCTGCGTTAGATCGATTCCAGCCCCTTGAGCGATCTCACCGAGCTCTGCCATCTTCTTTTTTGCCAACTCTTCCCTTAAATCGTCGTTACCCAACTACATGCACCTGCCTTACGAAGTCTATAAATCACTGTGAACTACTTGGAAAGCTTATCTTTCAACTTCTCCCAGTCTAAGAGAAATGCGTCTATCCCCCGGTCGGTTAGGGGATGCTTTACCATCTGTTTGATGACGCTATATGGAACGGTTGCGATGTCGGCTCCGGCCAGAGCCGAATCGGTCACGTGGATGGGATTGCGCACGCTCGCTGCGATTATCTTGGTATCGAAATCATAATTCCTGTAGGCAGCCACCGCGTCGATTAGAACGGGCATAGCGCTCTGACCAATATCATCAAGGCGGCCCAGAAAGATGGAAGCGTAGGAGGCACCGGCCAGAGCGGCCAAAATGGCCTGGTTGACGGAGAATATCAGCGTCATGTTGACCCGGATTCCCTCCTTGGAGACGACGCTGGTGGCGGCCAAAGCCTCGCTCGTCATCGGCATCTTTATTATCACATTATCGGCAATTTTTGAGAGTTCTTTGGCCTCGGCTATCATGCCCTTGGCGCCTAAGCTTATGACCTCGGCGCTGATGGGGCCGGAGACGGTCTCTGCTATCTCCTTGATGACCTCAGCAAATTCGCGCCCCTCCTTTGCGCAGAGGGTCGGGTTGGTGGTCACCCCGCTTATCACCCCCCAGGAGTTGACCTCCCTTATCTCGTCGATGTTGGCCGTATCTAAGAATAGTTCCAAACCGGATCACCTCTCATGCTATTTTAAATTGGATTTTTGCGTCCCTTGCGTAACCTTGGCGCAGCAGGAGACGACTCTGTCGAGTACCACTTCAAGGGTTTTTATCACGGCCTCATCCAGGTGGTAGCTGGGTATGATGGCCACCTTCTCCTCTCTGGCCGCCGCCTCAAGATGGCCGCCTACCTTCCTGATGCTCTCGAAGTTGGCCCGATAGCGCTTGAAGGAGCGGGTCCCCCCCGTATCAACCTCTCTGACATAGAAGTGGCTCTTATGAAGCTCCTCCTCGCCCATGGCGATGACGAGTTGAACGATCAAGGCATCCTTGAGCCGGTTTAAGTTTATAAGGCCAGGAACCAAGTGAACGCCCTCGATTATCATACTGAAGCCCTCGGTTATAGCCCTTTGAATGACCGCGCTTAAGCCCACGCCCACGGCTATGGCCTGCTCCATGAAGGCTTCGATGACCGGGTCATCCCCCGAGCAGACTGGTATGCGGGCCGCCCTCCAGGCATCGAAAGAGGAGTGGTAGAGTACGGGCATCAGTTCCTTGGAGAGAAGCTTCCTCATAACCTCACGGATGGCGTCGGAGGGGACGATGTGGGTGATTCCCAGGCGGTTTCCGATTTCGGTAGCGATGGTCGATTTACCCACCCCGGTCGTGCCGCCGATGAGGACGATGAGCGGGCGATCGAGCTTGCCCAGAGTCAACCAGTTCTCATACTTTTTGGCATACTCCAAGCCCACCTTCGACTCAATCATCTCGATGGTTATCAGGCTCAAATCCGGACTCTTTATCGAATAGGTTCCATCACTTTTCAGCCTATCCTCGATGGAGCGGGCTATATCGTACGCGTCTAAGGGCGATATCCCGGTAGCCATGATCGAGGAGGCGATCAAACCCTTGGAGAAGGGAAGACCGTGCTGGCGGTCGCTTATCAAGATGGTCTTCTCTTGGTTGTTATCCGTATTCAATCTCAACTTCCTTTGCTTTTGAAATCGGCTTTCGCCCTTTCGGCCAGAGCGATGGTGGCCTCATTGAGCGGTCTGTAACCTTCGAGCGTGATCGGTTCGTTATCAAGGTAGACGACCTCTTTGCCCGCCGTAAGACTGAAGTCGGTCACCACATCGACCGATGCCGCCTTGAGTTCGGTCAACACAGTATCGTATCGACCGGATAGACCGGCCAGGTCCCGCCTGAGATCGGCCCTGTTGGACAGGCTGGAGCTATGCCCAACGATCTTGCAGCCATATCTCTCTTCGAGATATCCCATAAGCAACGGGGCGGCCTGCGGGCTGGCGGTGGTGGCAAAAAAGGCCCTCTTATTTTCGATCGAAGATAAGGGAAGAGGCCTAAATACCGTCCTTATCACCTCAACCTGTGGCTTGATATCCTTGATGACCTTCTCGATGAAGCTCACCTTCTCCAGGCTTGAGAGAGGCTCTTCACACATGGTCAGAACAACAATATCGCTCATCAGAATCCTGTACGGGCCGAAGAACCCTTTGATATATTCTATGGGCTGGTGGGTCCCGACGACCACGACCCTTGCCTCCGTATCTATCGGAGGAAAGACCGAGCCGCTCCCTTCCAGGATCACGAATTCGCCCTCTAAGGTATTGGCCAGGCGGGCTCCGTCCAAGACGTTGGACATGAAGGGCGATCCAACCATTCCACCGCCGCAGCGCCTGCAGCCTATGGTTGTCACCCGAGCCATCAAGGCGTCCTCGTAATGATCCGAGGCGGCGTGCTTACCCATCCGGCTCGCATTAAGGAGAAAACTTGGGCTAAGTTCCACCTCTCTTCCCAGTATCACCTCCGGCTTGCTGGGACCGCCGCGGCCCATTGCCACCACGAGCGGCATAAACGAAGCCTTATCAAGAACGCGGCATACGTAGGCCGAAACGGCCGTCTTGCCGACCCTCTTGCCGGTTCCAATTATCGAGATCGAGGGCTTCTCCAAGATATCGTGAAAATTGGGAGGATCGAAACGGAAATCGGCTCCCAGATATGATGCGCCAGATTTCAAGATGCGGCTTGCGAACTCGAAGCGCTCATGGTACCCGACGATCGGCTCATCGCTTAGATCTATAACTAGACCTGGCTGAAAAGTATCCAGAGCCTCCTCTATGGCCGAGAGGGCATCTTTTCCCCAGACGACCGTAAAACCGAGCGATGAGAGGCTCTTATCTTCGGTAACCTTTTCAGTCCCGCCGATGAATACGACGGCGACGATATCGTATTTTAGATCCTCTTCGATGCGCCTTAAAGTCCCCTCGATGACCGGAAAGTAATGCTCCCCATCGACAAGGGCGATGGCCTTCTCTATGTCAGCTCACCGCTCTCAGCATCAATCATTTTCCACTTACAATACTTGCTCTCGCTGAGCGAGAAATCGACGAGTAAAAACCTCTCTCCAAAGGGAAAATGGCGATAGATCGCAATGCGATCCCCCTCGGCTCTGATCACGTTATAGCAGGGCTTTGTCCTTCCCCTGACCCGCAAGGTAGAGACGGTTCCGGCGTTTACGACCGTGAGGTTTTCGATCCTCCAGACGTAAGGGACATGCTTGTGGCCGGATAAGACTATATCGACACCGTCCATTATCAGCCTCTCCAAGACATCCCCGGCATCGAAGACGATGTTGCGCTCCCGCCCGGTCCCCGGGATGGGAAGGAGGTGATGATGCATGGCCAAAACCTTAAGACTCTCTTTCCCCTTTTCGAAGTGGTAGGTGGCCCACTCCATCCTTTCGCGGCCGACCTGCCCGCTGTCTAAATCCGGCTCACTGGAATCGACCCCGACTATCAAGACATCATTCGAACTCAAGACGGAATTTCTGGGACCGAAGGCATCCTCGAAGTGGACGTAGCCGACGTTTCTGGAATCGTGATTACCCGGAACGATGAGGATGTCCTTACAATCTATCTCCGAGATAAAGCTCTCGGCCGTCTTGAACTCTTGGCTGAAGCCCTCGTTAACCAGGTCTCCGGTTATGACGACTATGTCCGGTTTGATCTCGTTTATCTCACTTATGGTCCGGCTCATCAGGTTGGTTATAAAATACTGGCTGCCGGCATGAATGTCAGATATGTGAACTATGGTAACGGGCTTTTTTAGGCTTTTCTCTGAAGCAGCCAACGGGTTCTCCTGGCTAATCACCCAATCAAAGGGTGGGTGGGCTTTAAGGGTTTAAAGGGTATAAATCACCGGGCAATAAAGACTTCCGTTAATCTACGATACAATGAGGTGGTAGTCAACTAGATTTTACTAGAAATTCGAGCAAGGTCAATAGGGTGGGTCTACTCCTCCATGATTATCGTTATGTTGCCCTCTTTTCGTATGAGCATGAAGCTCGTTATATCATCCCTCTGGATGAAGGATATGTCGAAGGAGCCGGAGCCGACTTTCAGACCCAAGAGCTTAACCTCTTTGAGCCAGGGTGGAAGAGTTGGAGAATTGACGTAGAGGACGCCTTTCTTGGCATCGGGGCTTAGACCCAGCATGGCCTGGAGGATCATGAACATGCTTCCGGCCGCCCAGGCCTGTGGAGTGCAGGCGACGGGATAGTCGATCGGCCAGCCCTCCCCCTTGCGGGTAAATCCGCAGAAGAGTTCGGGAAGACGGCTGTAAGGGTGATGGACGGCCGTTTCAAACATGCCGGTTGCCACCGTCTCGACCGCGAAATTGAAGCCGTACCTCTTGAAGCCGCGGGCGATTATGGCGTTATCGTGCGGCCAGATGCTGCCATTGTGATAGCTCATCGGGTTGTAGTTCTTGGCCGTTTTGGAAAGGGTCCTGATCCCCCAGCCAGAGAACATATCGGGGGCCATCAAGCGATCCTTCACCTCTTTGGCCTTGTCAAGATCTAGAATGCCCGTCCAGAGAGCCTGACCGGGATTGGAGGTGATGCTCTTGACCTGGTTCTTATCTCCATCTAGGGCCATGGCCAGAAAGCTCTCTCCCTCCATCCAGAAGTGGTCGATGAACTTATTCTTGAGCGCGTTTGCCCAAGAGATGAGCGATATAGATTTCTCCTCCTCCCCCAATGTCGAGTATATCTCGCCCATCCTCATGAGGGCGTAATAGACGTAGCCCTGCACCTCGACCAGAGCGATGGGAGCCTGGGCCGGACTGCCGTCTAAGTGGCTGACGGCGCTATACGAGTCCTTCCAGCCCTGATTGGCTAGACCCCTCTTAGCCTTCCTCTCGTACTCCACGAAGAGGTCGCCGTCTTTGTCCCCGTAATTCTTTATCCAGTCGATGGCCGCATCTAAGTTGGGCTTTATCGACCTTAAGAAATCGACATCACCGGTCCACTTGAAATACTCGCTGACCAGGATGAGAAAGAGTGGGGTCGAATCGATCGAGCCATAATATGGAGTATGTGGTATCTCCTTGATGTTGGCGAGTTCGCCCCTTCTCAGTTCGTGGAGGATTTTGCCGGGCTCCTCGTCCCGCCAGGTGTCCTCAACTTGACCCTGGTAGAGGGCGAGGAATTTTATGACATCTCTGGCCAGTTCACTGCAGAGCGGCAGGGTCTGGATGGCGACTATGGCGCTGTCTCGACCGAAGGGAGAGACGAACCAGGGGACTCCGGCCGCTATCATCCGGCCGTGACCCATCTCGGTCACCAGCATCCTGATGTCGTCCTTGCTCCGTTTTGTGAGCCGATCGAAGAGGGAGTTGTCCGTCTCGATCTTCAAACACTTCATCGCATTGAGGTCGTATGACTCCTCAAGCTCGCTTAGGGTCTGTTTGTAATTATCACTTAAGTGGGGTTTTTCATCCCCGACTACCGGAACGACCGAAAAGCTCAAGATCGATTTGGAGTTGGCCTCGATCCTCAAATTGAATTCCAGGCTGGCCCCGGTCGAGTTGAAGTTGACCGACGAGGGCTCCTTGGAAAAATGTATCTCCGTTCGGCGGAAGACATCGTCTAGACCAAGGTAAGCGAAGGTTAAGGTCTTGCCTTCCATCTGGGGAGAGAGCAGCTTGCCCCTGGTCTCCCTCTTTAAGCCCCTGACTTCGAAGATGTCGGCAAAATCGGAGTCGAGTTTGAATTGGAGCTTCAATTCGACCGGAAAGGCATTGAAGTTCTCCACCCGCACCCGGTTGGAAAGACCGTTGTGGACGAGCCTGAGCTGACGAATATTTAGGGTCTCTTGGGGGATCTTGACGCCGTTCTGCTGAAGATCGGGGTTAGTGCACTCCACCCTCTCCATGTAGCTCACCTCGACCGTCGAGGCGAGAAAGACCGGGATACGGTCGCCCACCCGAAACTCGAAACAGCTCAGAAAGCGGGTATCCTGATAGTAGAAGCCAAAGCCGCGGGTATTATTCTCCGGGACATCCCCCTCCATGGTGGTCAAGAGGAAGTAGTCGCCCTCTTTGGTGGTTAGGACCTTCTCCTTAACGTCGACGATTATGAAGGGTATGCCCTTGTTGAGTATCCTGTTTGTCGCCTCGACCTCTTCTTCGAAGACCCGGCCGTCCGGCCCGATGATATTGCCCAAAACAATCCCCCTAGCGCTTCATCAGTATTTTTTCAAAGATGGCCTCATAATCATCGACCATGCGCAAGACGCTGAATCTCTCTTCGGCATACTTCCGGCAAGAGGCCGGGTCGATCTCACCCACCCGCTTAACCGCTTCTGCCATCTCATCGATATCTTTGACGATGAAACCGCTAACCCCATCCTTAACTATCTCAGGGACGCTCCCGAAGGGAAAAGCAATAACCGGCGTTCCACAAGCCATGGCTTCCGGCATGACCAGACCGAAAGGCTCGGGCCACTGAAGCGGAAATATGAATGCTTTAGCCAGTTCTAGCAGCTCTCTTTTCTTCTTATCGGATACTTCCCCTAAAAACTTGATTTGGTCGCCATCGATGTGGGGGGCGATCATATCCTCGAAGTATTCGCTGTCGGCCCCCGGATCGACCTTGCCGGCCATGATGAGCCTGACGCCGGCCCGCTTGGCCACATCGATGGCCAGATGAGGCCCCTTGAGCGGGCTGAACCTGCTCAAAAAGACGAAGTAGTCCCCTTTATCCTTTTGAAACTTATAATGATCGGTATCGATGGCGTTATAGACGATGCCGGCATAATTGAGCTCAGGGAGTCCGTTTTTCTGAGCCAGACTGATGGCGTTGTAGTAACAGCCGTCCTTGAACATCCTAAAAAATCTCTTATTTTGATCGGTGAAGGAGCCGTGCAGGGTGGTCAAGACGGGGGTCTTGACGATGGAGGCCATGGCTATGGCGATGTCTCCGGAATGGTTATGGATGATGTCGAACTCATCCGCCATTCGAAAGGCCTGGGTAGCATGGATTAAGTCGACCGAATGACCGCCCTTCACCATGACTTCCCTGGATGGCTTGGTATGGTAGGCCGATACAAGTTTGGCCCGGGTCTTGGAGTCACCGGTGGCAAAGAGCGTGACCTTGTGGCCCCTCTTGACGAGTTCCTCCGTCAAGAGGGAGACCACGAGTTCGATGCCGCCATATCTTAGGGGGGGCACCCTCTCCCAGACCGGTGCAAGTTCAGCGATGCGCAAATGGTTCTCCTTTCGATAGCAATTCTCCCATGAGCTTAAAGCCGGCCGTAACCTTTATCGGGCTCCTCTTAGCCTGAGCCTCATCGAATGAGGTGGCCCCCTCTCTCTCATCGGTTGAATCATAGACGAGAAAAGGAACCGCCTCGCTAGTATGGGTCCTTACCGAGACCGGAGTGGGATGATCGGGGGCGATAAGAAGGCGAAAATCGCTTCCCGCCAATCCCTCAACGATCGTCTCCACCACCTTCTCGTCGAAATCTTCGATGGCCTTGACCTTGGCCTTGGCGTCTCCGATGTGGCCAGCTTCATCCGGCGCCTCGACATGAACGAAGATGAAGTCGAGATCGGCCAGGGCTCTTAAGGCATGTTCTCCTTTGGCCTTGTAGTCGGTATCGAGATAGCCGGTCGCTCCGGGCACCTTTATCACCTTGAGCCCCACGGAGCGGCCCAGACCCATGATTAAATCTACGGCAGAAATGACCCCGCCCTTTAGGGAAAATTTATCGAAAAATGAGGGTATATCGACGGCTCTCCCTTGCCCCCAGAGCCAGATCATATTGGCCGGTCTCTTGCCATCGGCCTGCCGCTTGAGGTTGATGGGATGTAAGGCCAGAGCATCCTTCGATGAGAGCATCAGCTCATTTAAATGTTTGACTCTGGGATCCTGTGAGAGATTATCAAGGACTAGGCCGCCGACCACATCGTGCGGAGGAGTGAAATCGATACCCTCAAAATCGCCCCTGCTTACCATGATGTGGCGGTAGCTCAATCCCGGATAGAAACGGAGACCATCATCGGCGAAGAAATCATTCAGAGCCGAGATGAGCTCGCTCGCCTCTTCGCTCGAAATGTGACCCGCGCTGTAATCGGCTATCCTATCGTCCAGGACCGTTATCAAGTTGCAACGAAAGGCGTACTCGCCCTCTTTCAGCTCTATTCCAAGCTGGGCCGCCTCGAAAAAGCCGCGCCCGGTATGATACTTCAGCGGATCGTAGCCGAGAAGAGACATATTGGCGACATCGCTTCCGGGGTTCATGCCCCTTGGGATCGTATCGACCGAGCCGATTATCCCGCGCTGAGCAAGAGAGTCCATGTTGGGCGCATTTGCAAACTGGAGGGGAGTCTTATCGCCAAGCTCTCTCAAGGGGTAATCGGCCGCGCCGTCTGGCACAAGGAAGATGTATTTCATGCTGTTTCAATCTCCTGTCTTAGGGGTCTTTGGTCCTTTTTGAAAGGAGCCTCGATCTTTAGGGGATGGGGTCGAAGATGGCCCTCTCCACCGATTCATTGGTGGCATCGACTTCGATTATACCTCTGCTATGCTCGATGGCATTGTCCGGATCTTTGAGGCCATGACCGGTCAGGACGGAGACGACCGTCGCACCTTGTAGGAGGGCCTTCTCTTTAACCATCTTGAGGAGGCCGGCAACCGAGGCGGCCGAAGCGGGCTCGGCGAAGATGCCCTCCTTTGCGGCTATCAGTTTATAAGCGGCGATTATCTCGTCGTCGGTGACCATGCCAATCGTTCCGCCCGACTCATCCCTTGCCTTGGTCGCCTCGTCCCACCTGGCCGGATTGCCTATGCGGATGGCGGTGGCCAAGGTCTCGGGATGTTCTATCGGATGACCGAGGACTATCGGGGCGGCCCCGGCCGCCTGAAAGCCCATCATCTTGGGCAGAGTCTTGGAGAGTCCGGCCCTCCGATACTCGTTGAACCCAGCCCAATAGGAGGTGATGTTTCCGGCGTTTCCGACCGGTATGAAGAGATAGTCGGGGGCGCCATCGAGCTGGTCGCAGATCTCGAAGGCGGCAGTCTTCTGCCCCTCTATCCTGAATTGATTCACCGAATTGACCAGGGTGATCGGATGTTTTTCGGTCAGAACGCGCACGATCTTTAGGGCCTGATCAAAGTTTCCATTAACCGAGAGGACCTTGGCCCCATGCATGAGAGCCTGGGAGAGCTTGCCGAGGGCTACCCCGCCTCCCGGTATCAAGACTATGCAGTCCATGCCGGCCTTGGCTGAGTAGGCAGCGGCAGAAGCTGAGGTGTTTCCAGTCGAAGCGCACATGACCGCCTTGGACCCCTCCTCTACCGCCCGGCTGATGGCCATGGTCATGCCCCTGTCCTTGAAGGAGCCGGTCGGATTGAGCCCCTCATATTTGAAGAATAACTTGAGTCCCAGCTCTTCGCTCAGATTGTTCGCGAAGATGAGCGGGGTGTTGCCCTCGCCCAAGGTTATGACCGGAGTCTTCTCGCTAACCGGCAGAAATTTTCGGTAATGCTCGATCAGGCCGGGCCACTTAACCATCCTTCTTATCCTCCACCCTTATCACGTTGTATATGCCACCCACCTCATCCAGCCCTTCGATGCCCTTAAGGGCCTTTCTGAAATTGCCCTCTTTGACCTCGTGGGTGACGAAGACTAGGTCGGCGGCATCTTCGGCCGTATCCTTCTGGATGACGCTTGCAAGGCTCACTTGGCAGTCGCCGAAGACCTTGGAGATCTTGGCCAAAACACCCGGCCTGTCCAGAGCCTTTACGCGAAGGTAATATCTCGACCGCATCTCTTCGGCCGGTTTCATCTTGAGATTCATGAAGCAGCCGCAGCCCGCGCGGCCGGTCGCCCCATAACTTATGTTCCTTGCAATGGCGATCACGTCGCTGACGACGGCGCTTGCAGCCGGAAGGCTGCCCGCCCCTTGACCAAAGAACATGACCTCGCCGACCGAATCGCCCTCGACGAAGATGGCGTTGTATACGCCGCCCACCGAGGCGAGAGGATGGCCCTTAGGGATCATGGTCGGGTAGACCCCTGCCTCAAGGAGGCCGGCTTCCTCTTTGGCGAGGGCGATCAATTTTATGACGTAGCCCATCTCGCTCGCATATTCGATGTCACTTGCCGCGACGCTTGATATCCCCTGAGTAGAGACGTCATCCAACGTAAGACGACTATTGAAGGCGATAGAGGCGAGGATCGCGATCTTGGCGGCGGCGTCCCGTCCCTCGATATCGGCGCTCGGGTCGCTCTCGGCGTAACCCCTCTCTTGCGCCTCCTTCAAAGCGTCATCGAAGGTGCAGCCGCTTTCGGCCATCTTTGTCAAAATGAAGTTGGTCGTCCCGTTGATGATGCCCATGACTTTGATGATCCGGTTGCTGGCCAGAGACTCCTTTAGGGGATGGATGATGGGAATGCCCCCGCCCACGCTGGCCTCGAAGAAGAGATCGACTCCGGACTCCTTGGCCGCCTCTAAAAGCTCTCCTCCATGGCGGCTCATCAGCTCCTTGTTGGCCGTAACCACGCTCTTTTTGGCCTTGAAGGCTCCAAGAATCATGCTCTTTGCGGGCTCGATGCCTCCGATCACCTCGACCACGATATCGATGCCGGAGTGAGCCAACAGGCCGTCCAGATCGACAAAGAGCTCCTTGTTGATCCCAAGCTTATCGGCTTTGTCGGGATTCCTGTCATAGACGGCCCTTATCTCGATATCTATCCCGGTCTTATTTTTGAAATCGCTCCGGTGGAGGGTGAGTATCTTATGGACTCCGCTCCCCACCGTGCCCAGGCCGATCAGACCGACACCTATTTTATTCTTCATATTCCTCTCCCATCAAGCTCAAAAGGAGGTCTTAGAGGGACGAGTCCAGACGGACCAGATCCTCATAACTCTCTCTCCTTATTATCACCTTTGCCGTCCCATCCTTGACCATGACCACGGCCGGACGGGGCTGCTTATTATAGTTGTTGGCCATAGTGTAGCCGTATGCTCCGGTCGCCGGGGTGCAGAGGATGTCGCCCACCTTGGGCTGGGGCAAGAGGACGTCCTTTATCAGGACGTCGCCCGATTCGCAATGCTTGCCGACGACGGTCACCTTATGGTCGCCCTTCAAATCGGCGCGATCGGCTAAAAGGGCCTCATATACGGCCCCGTAGAGCATGGGGCGCAAGTTATCGGACATTCCGCCGTCGACGGCAAGATAAGTCCGAACGGATGGTATCTCCTTGATCGTTCCGACGGTATAGAGGGTCACTCCGGCGTTTCCGACTATCGAGCGTCCCGGCTCCACCAGTATCTTGGGGCAAGGAAGGTCTCTCTTCTTCATCTCCGCCTCGACGCCACCGACTATAGCCTCAGCATACTCCTCGATGGTGGCCGGCTCATCATCGGCCCCATATTTTATACCAAGACCGCCGCCCAGATTTAGGGCTTCGGTCAGAAAGCCGGTCTCCTTGTAGACATCTTCGGCAAAGGCGGCCACTATCTCAATCGCCTTGGCGTAGGAGTGGAGGGCAAATATCTGGGAGCCGATATGGGCATGAAGGCCGACCGGGTTCAAGTTTTTCCTCGTCAGCGTGGCCTTGATCGCCTCCATGGCCACCCCATCGGCCAGACCGAAGCCGAACTTGGAATCTATCTGGCCGGTCTGGATGAAGGTGTGAGTGGAGGGCTTGATTCCCGGGGTGATCCTGAGCATCACGTCTTGGACCATCTCTTTCTCCTTGGCCAAGGAGTCGAGGAGGTCAATCTCGGTCATGCTGTCGACAACGATGGTCCCGACCCCCACCCTTAAGGCCAATTCGAGTTCGCCTGGTGTCTTGTTGTTGCCGTGCAGAAAGAGCCGCTCCGGTGGGAAGGCGGCCTTCTTGGCCGTATAGAGTTCGCCGCCCGAGGCGACGTCGAGCGAAAGGCCCTCCTCTTGAATGATCTGACACATGGCGAGCGCGACAAAGGCCTTGCTCGCGAAGATCACCTCAGTATTTGAGCTGAGATCTCTAAAGGATTTCAAATACCTTCGACAGTTGTCGCGTATCATCTCCTCGTCCATAACGAAGAGGGGGGTGCCGAATTCTTTGGCCAGCTCTACTCCACTTAGGCCTCCTATTTCAAGATGGCCATCCGATCTTATCTTAGAATTTACGGGCAGAACCATAAGATCGTCCTTTCGAAGAAGATTTTGGCGGCCCACGCTCTAACCTAGCCACGCTAAAAGAGTCTAACATAGTAAATATTACCAAGTCAAAGTGGTTTTATGCCAAAAGTGCCCTTATTGTGGCAAGGTTTCTTCTGTCATCCTCTTCGTCCTTTTTGGGAGTCTCCAAGATGGCGTCAAGCTCTCGAATGGCCGAGTGATTCAACAAGATCTTAAAACCATCCAGACCGATGTGGCCCTTTCCGATATCGTCATGGCGGTCTACGCGAGAGCCGAGCGGCGCCTTGGAATCGTTGATGTGTATCAGAAAGAGCCTGCTAAGCCCAAAGGAGCTCTCGATCTCTTCGATCGTCCGCTCTATCCCCTCCTCCGCCCTGACGTCGTAGCCGGCCGCAAATCCGTGGGCCGTATCGAAGCAGACTCCAAAGGAGGGATTCCCCTCCAAACCCTCGATCATCTTGGAGAGTTCACTAAGCTCGGCGCCAAGAGAGCCCCCTTGACCTGCCGTATTTTCAAGAAGAATCTTTGTGTCGCCCTCGATCTTAGGGATGAAGGCCTCGAGTGAGGCGACGACCCTCTCGATGCCCGCCTCGGTCCCTTGGCCCAAATGGCTTCCGGGGTGGAGGACCAGAAAGTCGGCTCCCAGTTGGCCCGCCCTGATAAGGGAGTCCTCAAAAAGGACCATCGATTTGGCGTGAACCTCTGCATCGGGTGAGGCCAGGTTGACGAGATAGGGAACGTGAACGACGAGCGGGCTTAAAGATGACGCCGCTTGGCGCACCTTGAATTCAAAGAGGTCGGCTTGGCCCAAGGGCGGGCTCTTCCAGGCCCTCGGATTGGAGGCGAATATCTGAAAGGTGTCGCAACCTAGGCTCTTTGCCCTATCGACGGCGAGATATACCTTCGGTGAGATGGAGACGTGGCAACCGATCCTCACCCACGGCAAGATCCTTACTGAAGGCCGAATCACATCTTGTCCGGCGCAGATATGCCCAGGATGCTAAGGCAGTTTGCAATGATTTGACGGGTGGCTTCGGCCAAGATCAGCCTCGGCCCGCTTTTGGCCAGATCTTCCTCGCTAGCCGTCTCCTCATCGAAGATGACTCGGCACTTGGTGTAGAAGACGTGAAAGAGACCGGCCACTTCCTCGGCGTATTTGGTCAGACGATAGGGGGCGAGCTTGGTGGCCGAAATCTCTATCACCTCTTCGAACTCGGCAAGCTTTCTCATCAGATCGAGCTCACTCGGATGATCGAGATGAGAGAGACCGTCCCCCCTTGCAATCGCCGCTTTGACCCCCTTTTCGTCGGCAAACCTTATGATGCTCGAGATCCTGGCGTGAGCATACTGGACGTAATAGACGGGATTGTCGGACGACCTCTTCTTGGCAAGTTCGATGTCGAAGTCGAGTGCGGTATCGGTCGACTTGGTCAGAAAGAAGTAGCGGGCGGCATCGGAACCGACCTCGGATAGGAGTTCTTCCAAGGTGACCATCTCGCCGGTCCGTTTGGACATCCTGACCGGCTCGCCCGCCCTGAGCAGGTTGACAAGCTGGCCGATGATTATCGTCAACTTATCCTTGGGATAACCCAAGGCCTCTATGGCCGCCTTAACCCTGCCCGCGTAGCCGTGATGGTCTGCTCCCCAGATGTCGATCAGACCATCGAAGCCCCTCTTAAGCTTATCCTTATGATAGGCGACATCGGCCGCAAAGTAGGTCGGTTCGCCGCTCTCGCGGATTAAAACCCTGTCCTTATCGTCGGAAAACTTGGTCGAGGCGAACCAGACGGCCCCGTTCTCCTCGTAGGTAAAGCCGGCCCTCTTGAGGTCCCAGACCGCCTCAAGGACCGCTCCCGAGCGGTGAAGTTCGCGCTCGGAAAACCAGTTATCGAAGGTGACCCCCATGTCGGAAAGGACCCGTTTAGTGTGGGTGATTACGTCCTTATAGGCGGCCTCGCCCATCTCTGTGAGACGCTCGGCCTCGTCCATCTCGACGTATCGGTCGCCATCCAACTCGATGATATCGGCCGCGATATCCTTGACATACTCGCCCATATAGCCCTCGGGGGGAAATTCCGCTTGGCGCCCGAAGAGCTCCAGGTATCTGGCCGTAACCGAGGCGGCAAAGATGTTCATCTGGTTGCCGTAGTCATTGATGTAGAATTCTTTGTGCACCCGGTAGCCGGCAAAGTTAAGGAGACGCGCCAACGCATCTCCGACGGCCGCCCAGCGGCCGTGACCGACGTGCATGGGGCCGACCGGATTTGCGCTCACGAATTCGATCTGGACGCTCTTTCCCCCGCCCAGTTCGACCCGGCCAAAAGATGGGCCTTTCTTTTTGATCTCCCGAAGGCACTCTCTGTACCAGTCGTCGCTTAAGAAGAAATTGATGAAACCGGGTCCGGCCGTCTCCACTCTGGAGATGAAGTGATGTTCGCCCTTTAAGGCCTCCACCATCTCATCGGCGAGCTTCCTTGGCGATTTCTTTAAGCGTTTGGCGAGGATGAGCGCAAGGTTTGTCGCAAAATCGCCGTGACCCTTCTCTTTGGGGTGTTCTATCAGCACATCGGCCAGCTTTAAGTCATCCAGCTCTCCGGGCGGCGCAACGGTCAGGGCGGCCCGGTGGATGATATCTTTAAGTATCTCTCTCAAATATGTTCGCCTTTCAGATTCGATTTAAGAAGCGAGCCGATCCTACGGCCTCTCTTCCAGGGTTACCTTGGCCGTCATTCTCTCCCTCCCCCTGAAGTAGACCACCTCGACCTGGGCTCCAACCTTCTTAGATCTTATGATGGCGACCAGATCGTCTATTGAGCCGACCGGTTCGCCCGCCATCTGAGTTACGATGTCGCCGCGCTCAAGACCGGCCTATATGGAGAAATAGAAGGTGGATCGGCCGCGGGGACCTGAAGCTCTTCTCTATCCTTTTCGAAGGGCTCTTCCATAAATCCGCCTTTCTTGGCTCAAGTTCAAAGTAAAAGGATAGCAAATAATGAGTTCGATTTTCAACGCGAAGGAGACATGGGGTTGGAAGCAAAAAATGATGGAGCCGACGAGCGGACTCGAACCGCTGACCTGCTCATTACGAGTGAGCTGCTCTACCTGCTGAGCTACGTCGGCATAAAGGCGCACCCTTAAGATCGGCCGCTTACTTCCTCCAAGAGGAGAGCTTTTCTACCTCGGCCAGAGCTATTTCCTGTCTGGCCCCGCTCTCCAATTCGACCACAACCCTCTCTTTGGGTACATTGTAGTCGACGACGACTCCTCTGCCGTGCGGGCTATTGACTTCGGTTCCTCGGGCCGGCGCCCGTTTCTTGAAGTCTTTGTAGGCGCAGTGCTCATACTTGAGACAGCACATCAAACGACCGCAAACGCCAGAGATCTTCGAAGGGTTCAGGGGAAGATCCTGCTCCTTGGCCATCCTGATCGAGACCGGCTCGAAATCATTGAGAAAGAGGGTGCAGCAGAGCCTCTGACCACAGATGCCAAAGCCGCCTATCATCTTGGCTTCATCTCTGACCCCGACTTGACGCAGCTCTATCCTGGTCTTGAATATTTGGGCCAGATCCTTGACCAGCTCGCGAAAGTCGACCCGGCCGTCGGCCGTAAAATAGAAGATGAGCTTGCTTCCATCGAAGACCTGTTCCACGTCTATGAGTTTCATCTCAAGGCCGTGCTGCTCGATCTTCTTCTCGCAGGCCGTAAAGGCCTCTTCCTCCTTCTCTTTGTTCCTCTTGAGCCGGGCAAGATCGCTCTCGGTCGCCTTGCGAAGGACCGGTTTTAGAGGCTGGGTTATCTCGCCATCGCTCACCTCTTCTGGCCCCATCATGACCTGGCCGAACTCATCTCCCCGAGCGGTCGAGGCGATGACCTCGTCGCCCACTTTCAGCTCTATCCCGGCCGGATCGAAGTAGTAGACTTTGCCGGCCTCCTTGAAGGCCACTCCAACCACGATCGCCATCAGGCCGCCTCCTTCAATTCAAACAGCATAACCTCGAGGGCAAGCCTTTTGTTGACGTTTGAGCTCAAAAGCTGTTTGGTTTGAATTACCTTCGAAAGTTTCAGGCAAGCCCCTTCCAAGGAGGATCCTTTAAGTGCCTCCTTGACTCCTTTGAGCTGGTCTAAATTTATCAGGACCCCCTCGCCTGCCCCGGCAAGGAGCGCCGCAAGGTCACGATACCAGGATGAGAAGGTGAATAGAGCCCCCTCGAACAACTCGAGCTCCTTCTTTGCAACCTCTCTCTTATGTTTGAGCTCAAGCCTCTTTGAGATGGCCGAGGCCTGGGCGGGGCTTCCCGCCGCCTCTTTAAGTTCGGCAAGTTCGGCCGCATGAGAGTTGGACAGCAAATCGAGCTGCTGTTTGACGCTCTCCATCAGTTCTTCCACCCAATCGGCCAAGGCAAGTTCGTCTAGGGAACCCATGTTCCTTATGAGCGATATTATGCTCTCTCTCCTTGTAAGTTCGTAGTCGTCGCCCAAGATCTCAAGGGCCCGGCCAAGTGCCCCTTGGCTCAAGCGGGCCGCCAGGCTTGCCTTATTCTGATCCACCTTCTTCTCTTTGATCATGGCCTCCACCATGATCTCCCTCCTTAGGCGCTTGAAAAGGATGTGGCTACACCTCGAGGAGATGGTATCGATGACGCCATCCAGATTGGAGGCTACCAAAATGAAGATGACGCCGCTTGGCGGCTCTTCCAACACTTTAAGGAGGGCATTTGCAGCCTCTTTGGTCATCCTCTCGATCTCGTCGATGATGTATACCTTATAGGGCGCCTCGAAGGCTCTAATCACGGCGTCCCTTCGCACTTCCCTGATCTGGTCTATGGTGATGAAATTGCCCTCCGCCTCCACCTGCCAGACGTCGGGATGGAGGGCGCCCGCTATTTTAACACAAGAACGGCATATGCCGCATCCTTGAGAGGAACAATTGATGCCCGCGGCAAAGGCGGCTGCTGTGGTCATTTTGCCCACCCCTTTGGGCCCCAAGAAGAGGTAGGCATGGGAGATAGATCCTGAAGATATGAAGGTCTTAAGCCTAGATATGGCCTCGTCTTGGCCGAAAATGTCTTCGAAAGAGGTGACTACCATAGGGCTTCTTGAAGGGCCGAGACGACCCTCTGGTGCACCTCTTCTTTGCTTCCTGAGCCGTCCACCACGCAGCAGCGGTCGTCAAAGAGCTGGGCCAGTTTCATAAATCCATCTTGGACGCGGCCGTGAAATTCCAGGCTCTCCCCTTCAAAGCGATCGGCCCCCTTGGCTCTGGCCCTCCCCAGGCCCTCCTCCAGGGGGAGATTTAAGACTATGGTCAAATGAGGGTTTAGATCCTGGGTCGTCCATCTATTCATGTCCAGGAGCTTCTCCAGCGAAAGACCGCGGCCAAATCCCTGGTAGGCTATGGTCGAATCGACATAGCGGTCGGAGATGACTATCTTGCCCTCTTCTAGGGCCGGAGCGACCACTTCTGCTATATGCTGGGCCCGGCTGGCCAAGCAGAGAAGAACTTCGGCCCGGTCGTTTAATTCCGCCGAATCCTCGCTCAATATGATATCCCTTATCTTGTTACCGATTCTGGTGCCACCCGGCTCCCTGGTCGCCAAGACATCGAAGCCCTTGGATTTTAAGAACTCCTCCAAGAGCCCCAGCTGCGTAGTCTTACCTGATCCCTCTATGCCCTCGAGAGTGATGAACGTCCCTCTGTGCATACAACCACACCGCCCTTCGACAATATTTGTTATCATCGTTAAAGTTCAACATAAATATCGCCGCCCCTGCTATCTACGGCAACGATGAGGGGGAAATTTTCCACCTCAAGCTGAAAGACGGCCTCGGGCCCGAGATCTTCATAGGCGACAACTTTGGCCCCCTGCACGAACTCGGAGAGGAGGGCGGCGGCTCCGCCGGTTGCGGCAAAGTAGACGGCCCCATAATCCTTGATGGCCTGCTTGACCTCTTTAGAGCGAGCGCCCTTGCCGATCATCCCCTTGAGGCCGAGCTTAAGCAACCTTGGGGTAAAAGGATCCATGCGGCCGGCCGTGGTCGGCCCGATAGAGCCGATGGTCCGCCCGGGGCCGGCCGGCGTCGGGCCGGCATAGAATATGACTTGGCCGGCAAGATCGATCGGAAGACTATCCCCGTTATCCAAGGCCTCCATAAACCTCTTGTGAGCGGCATCCCTGGCCGTAAAGATGGTCCCGGTCAAGAGGACCTCGTCTCCCACCTTGAGACCTTCGATCTCCTCTTTTTTCAGCGGCGTCTCAATCTTAAGCACGTCCGGCTCCGTTGTTTAGGTCTATTTTCCTTGCGGCCAAGAGGCCTGCCACTATGACGGCGACCCCGCCCAGTATCAGGGTCATCCTGGCCCCGTTGAAACGGGAGATATAGAGGGGCTGCATGCTGGGTTCGACCATGGTCGCAATCAGCCTCTTCAATGCGCGGCTTGCGATGTCGGCGATTATTCCAGAGACCGCGAGGGAAGCCAGGAGGAAGACCCTGATCATCGATTCCAGGATGCTAAAGACCCGCCCCCTTATCTCGTTCTCGACGTTCTCGTGGATTATGGTGTAGGCCGTGATGTTCAAGATGGCCAGATTGACCCCGGCTAAGACGATTATGGCTATAGCGAGCTGATAATTGGAGATGGACGAGAAGGCCACCATCGAAATACCAAAAGCGAGTATGGAAAAGGAGAATATCTTGTCCTTGGGCAGAAATCTTCCGATCAGGCCGGCGATGAAGCCGCCTATGACCAGGCCGATGCCGAGGGCCGCAATCAGATACCCGAAACCGGCCTCGCCGATCTTTAGGACCTCGGTCGAATAGACGACGCCGAGCGAGTAGATGGAGCCGCCTCCCAGTATGGCTATCCCCAAACTGATCAGCATATATTTGACGACCCCATCCTTGCCCATGAGGGAGAAGCCCCCGAAGAGGTCCTCTTTGATCTTGAAGAAGTCTATCTTCTCAACCAGATGAGCCTCTGGTTTGGGCAGGCGAATGAAGGAGAGGGCCAAGGCTGAGAGCATGAAGGTGGCCGAATCTATATAAAAAGCGGCCGAGGGTCCGGTCAAGCGAGCAAAGAAGGGCAGATGGCCCCAGACCAGTTCGACCAGCAATATGATGGTCGCCCCAAAAGCCGATCCGATGATCATGGTCAGGTAATTGGTCGTATGCGAGATGGAGTTTGCGGTCAGGATATCTTCTTCCCCGACTATCTCCGGTATTGAGGCGTCCTTGGCCGGCATGAACAGGATGGCGCAGGTCTCAAGGAGGAAGGCTATCCCATAGACTCCGAAGATGTTCTTCATGAATGGGAGGGTCAGGATGAGCAGGCCCCTTATCAGATCGCAGGCTATCATCAGACGGCGCCGGTCGAAGCGATCGACTATGACTCCGGCTACAGGGCCGAAGAAGAGGGCGGGAAGCATCTTGAAGACCATGAGCGTTCCCACGGCCAGGCTGGATCTGGAGAGCTTATAGACTAGAGAGATCATGGCGACGACGATGATCCAGTCGCCCAGGCTGGAGACGGCCTGACCAAACCAGAGGAAGAGGTAGTTTTTATTCCTAAAGAGCCTCTGGTAAGTCGGCTTCTTCTCTTCCAATTCTTCTCCGATCAAATCGACCTCACCCCAGACCTTAAGGCCGCACAGCCGAAATTTATGGCGAGCGGGAGGCTCGCCATATGACAGGGATAGCTCTCGATGTTTACGCCCAAGGCCGTGACCCTGCCTCCGAGTCCCCCGGGGCCGATGCCAAGCTCGTTTACCCTCTCAAGCAACCTCTTCTCAAAATCGGCCAGTCTTGGGTCGCCATTCCTTATATCTATGCTTCTCAAGAGGGCTTTTTTGGCAAGATAGGGGGCGTGGTCGAAGGAACCGCCTATCCCAAGGCCGATGACAAGCGGCGGACAAGGGTTGGGGCCGGCCTTCTTGACCGCCTCGATTACTGCCCGCTCCACTTCCGCCTCGCCCGAGCCCGGAAGGAGCATCTTTAAGACCCCCACATTCTCGCTGCCCGCGCCCTTGGACATCACGTGTACCTTTACCTTATCGCCCCCCGTCACCTCGACCGACATCAGGGCCGGGGTATTATCTCCGGTATTCTTCCTCTCATAGAGCGGATCGGAGACGATAGACTTTCGCAAAAAACCCCTATTGTATCCCCTTCTTATCCCCTGGTTTACGGCCTCGTCAAGCGGGCCTCCGGTCAGGGTAACCCCTTGGCCGAGCTCGATTAAGACGTTGACCATGCCGGTATCTTGACAGATGGCAAGCCTCTTCTCTCTGGCTATGGCCGCATTTTCGATGAGTTGACTCAAAATTGAGCGGCCCGTTAGGCTCTCCTCAACCTTGAACGAAATCTTGAGGGCTGAGAGGATATCCTCTCTCATATTGTAGTTGGTCTCTATTGAGAGCTCTTCGACCGCCGAGGCTATCAGCGAGGTATCGATCTTTCTCAAATTATCACCCGAATCTATTGAAACGTTGCGCCGAGCTCGATTACGGCTTGCCGAACCTCGTCGGCCGCAAGCTTCAAGGAGTAGCGCTCCTCCTCATTCAAATCCAACTCGACTATCTTTTCGACCCCAGCCGCGCCAAGTATAATCGGAACCCCCAAGCAGATGCCCTCGATGCCGTACTCACCTTGAAGCATGACGGAGGCGGAAAGCAAGCCCTTTTCATCTTTGGCTATCATTTGGACCATCTGAGCGACCGAGGCGGCCGGAGCGTAGAAGGCGCTTTTCGTCTTGAGATACGAGACGACCTCGGCCCCTCCCCGCTTGGTCCTTTCGGCCAACCCATCCATCTCCTTTTGACCCAACAGATCCTTGAGCGGCGTCCCCGAGACGGCGGCAAGCCGGCTGAGCGGCATCATCAGCTCACTATGGCTCGCGATGACCTGGGCTGAAACTGAAGCGGGAGAGACGCTTAGCTCCTCGGAGATGAAGTATCTGAACCGGGCCGAATCGAGGGCGCCGCTCATCCCGATGACGCGGGCCGGCTCAAAGCCGCTTCTTTGAAGTGTCAGGTGGGTCATCGCGTCCAAGGGGTTGGTGACCACGATGACCTTGGCGGCGGGGGCAAGCCTTGCGATTCTCCCGGCCAAGGGGCCGACGATTTCAGCATTCTTAAGGAGAAGATCGCTTCTGGTTATGCCCGGCTTTCTGGCAAAACCGGCCGTGATCACTACGATGTCGGAGCCTTCAAGATCATCGAGATCGTCGCTTCCAAATATCCTGCTTGAAAAGCCGAGGATGGGAGAGGACTCCATCATGTCCAGGGCCGTCCCTTTGGCCAGTCCCTCGACTATGTCTATCAGAAATACGTCAGAAATCTCCTTGGTTGCGATCAGAAAAGCTGAGGTGGAACCGACGTGACCGGCCCCTATGATGGTCGTCTTCAATTATCATCTCGTCCTTGTCAGATTAGATTGGCATCGTTAACTTCAAGGCCAATATTTTATCACATATGGGATTATGGGAGCCAAGAGCTGGAAGATATATAAAAATAAATCTGCAGTTAAACTGGGTTATTATTCCTCTTTATCCGACTTCTTGGTTGGACAGGCGGGATCCAAGCAGAGGATCCAGGGACGTTTCTTGGCCGTCAGCACCTTGACCTTGGGAGCGCCGCATTCGGCGCAGACCTCACCCTGAGGAATGATCTCTCCGAATTGAGGAAGGGGGAAGGCGGTCTTACAATCGGGATAGGAGGCGCAGCCGACAAAGCGCTTCTTGGTCCGCTTGGAGCGGATGACCCGAAGCTCGCCGCAGCAATTTACGCAAGTGCCGACTATCTTGCCTTCGCGGATGCCGTTTCTGATCTCCTCACCCACTTCGGCTTCGCGTTCCTCTAGGAGTTTGGTGATATCTCTTAAGATATTGCGGGAACTCGAGACGACAGACTCCTTGTCGGCCTTGCCCTCGGCTATTCTATCCATGCTCTTTTCCAGCTCGGATGTGAGATCGGGGCTGGCGACGGCGGCTGCGTTCTTGGTCAAGGTTTCGCTGACGGCTATTCCCATCTCGGTCGGGATGATGGGGTCGCTGTGGATGTATCCGCGATCGTAGAGGTTCTGAATGATGGCATGGCGAGTCGATTTGGTGCCAAGACCGAGCTTCTCCATCTCGCCGATGAGGCGGCCCTGACCGTAGCGGCCGGGCGGCCCAGTCTCCTTGGCCTCCAGAAGGGTCTTTTTGACCTTGACCCCATCGCCCTCTTTGAGGTCTGGGATATCCTCATCCCCTTTGCGCCCGTAGCTGTAGAACCCCAGCCAGCCCTCTTTGACCACGCGCGATCCCTGGATATAGAAGGGCTCGGAGCCCTTCTCGTCCTTGCGCTCGATCTCGATATCAAGGCGGCTGCTCTGGGTGGTGGCAACCGGGGCCAAGGTGGCCATGAATCTTCTGACCACCAGCTCATATACCTTCCACTCTTCCGGACGGAGAGCTTCCTCTTTAGCGAGCCCGGTCGGATGGATGGGCGGATGGTCGGTCGTCTCCTTCTTGCCCCTGGTCGGCTTGAGTTCCTTCTGGGCCAAAAGCTCTTTGGCCAAGGGGCCAAGCGGCTCGCTCTCGGCAAGGGTGGTCAAGATATCCTTTATGTCGAGCGAGGCCGGATAGACGGTATTATCGACCCTGGGGTAACTTATAAGTCCATCCATATAGAGGCCCTCGGCTATGCGCATGGCATAAGAGGGAGAGAGTCCGATTGAGGAAGCCGCCGTTAAAAAGGCCGTCGTGTTGAAGGGAGATGGCGGAGCAAGCTCCTTGTCCGTCTTTTTGGCCGAGACCACGGTCCCTTTTTGGCCAAGGTTCTCTATTACATCCTTGGCCTCTTCTTGCCGCAAGAACCTATCCCTTTTGTGCAGGACCGAAAAGCTATTATCCTTACTATCGGTAAGGAGCGCCTTTATCTGCCAGTAAGGCTCGGGGATGAAGGCCCGCCTCTCCTTCTCGTTGGAGACTATTAGGGCGAGAGTTGGGCTCTGAACTCGGCCAACCGAAAGGAATTGACGGCCGAGACGCATGGAGGCGAGAGAAATAAAGCGGGTGAGCGTCGCTCCCCAGATGAGATCGATATCTTGCCTGGCCTCACCGGCTTTGGCCAGATCGACGTTGAGCTCCTCCAGTTCGGTAAAGGCCCTCTCTATTTCGGGCGGCGTGAGAGCGGAGAATCTCGCCCTCTTTATGGCCACATCCTTGCGCACTTCCTTTATCTCGCTGACGGCGTCCAAGCCGATCAGTTCCCCTTCGCGGTCGAAGTCGGTTGCAATTATCACCTCATCCGCCCCTTTGGCCTCCTTCTTTAAGGCCTTGATTATCATTTTTTGGGTAGGCACTTTGACTATCTCGGCATCGATCAGCTCGATCGGCTTGATCTTCTGCCAGTTGCTATATTCTTCCGGGAAATCGACCTTGAGGATGTGGCCCTTAAGCCCCATCGAGACGGCCTCCTCGCTCCCCATTTTGAAGCGGTAAGAGGGAATGCCGTAGCTCTTCTCCTCCTTGGCTTTGCCCTTGGAGAGAATGGCGGCTATCCTTTTTGCGGCATTATCTTTTTCGCTGACTATCAGTCTTGCCATTCTTTTGACCTTTCTTCTTTGCCCTCAATCAAGCGCTTATGTTAGCACAGCCCATCGAAAAATAAAAACTAAAATGGTGGATTATTATTTCAACCAATAAAAAATCCCGCTTGAGCCGTCTTTGGTTCAAGCGGGATTTAATCCTTAAATGAAAAGTATCAGCCAGCCATGCCGCCCCTCATTCTCATCTCATAATCCTCTTTGAGCCCCGGGGTCTCTCTCCAGAATACCCAGTGCATCATGATGGGGTTGCCCTCCTGGATGGCGATGGCGGCATGGATGGTGGTGAAGATGACAAAGACCCACATCCCGATGTAGTGAAAAAGGCGGAGCCAAGCGGCAGCCAGGGCGGCTCCCCCAAAGATGGGAGCAAATGCGAGGAGGAGACTGGACCTGAAGACCAGGGCAAAGCCGGTTATGGCTTGAACGATCAGAAGGATCCAGAATAGATTGTAGGTCACCTTCTGAAGCGAGGCATATTTGGCGACTTCGGGATAGTCGTCCTTTAGGTGCAGGTAGTACATGAGGACGGCCGGCGTATTCTTGAAATCGGCCGCTCCCATCTTGAGGTCGTCGATGGCCCCTTTGTCAGCGCTCTTAAATCCATAGACTATCCTTAAGATCAGATTGATGACGACCACGTACATCAAGATGTAGTGGGTCCATTTCATCAGCTCCATACCCTGATCGAAGAAGGGAAACCGGATATAGAGACCACTGATGGCCAGACCGATTATACTTATCATATGAATGAAGTGCGCCATCCTTCTAGGAACCGGCGCATAGGTAAGTTCCGCCACGATCAATCCCCCTTTTTAATGTTTATGGGCGAGCTTTTCGCCCGGCTTAGCCTCGTATTCTCCCATGAGCGCCTTGATCTTAACATCCTTTTTTCCCAAAACGTTGCGAGCGAACTGGCCGGTAAATATGCGAATAATGAAATCTGCTACGAAGAAGGCGAATATAACGGCGATCCAGAGTCCGAAACCCAAGACATCCGCCCACACGTTAACCTTTTGAAGTAGCGTCAATCTCCACACCTCCCTCTAAAGTTTTTTCTCTCTTCTTTCTAAGTCTTATGTACCACCAGGACAGCAAGATGCTGAATTCATAGAGGATCAGCATCGGAGCCGCGAATATACTCATGGTGACCGGGCTCCAGTCCGGGGTGGCCATGGCCGCGAATACCAGTATTATTATATAAGCGTATCGCCAATTCCTTCTTAAAGATCCGGGCGACACCACGCCGAGCATCACCAGAAACAGTATGAAGAGCGGCGTCTCAAACGATATCCCGAAGGCGAAGAGGAAGAACACGGCGTAAGAGGCATACTTCTCGACGGTCAGGACCGCCAAGATCCTCCCCTCGGCTTGGGCAAGTAGCCAGCCCGTTCCAACCGGCATGATATATTTATAACCGAAAAAGACGCCCGAGGCAAAGAGCGTCGCCGCTATAAAGACTATCGGATAGATCAGCTTCTTCTCTTTGAGTTTTAGGGCCGGAGCCACAAAGACAAAAACCTGGTATAGGACGACCGGAAAGGCGAGAAGGCTGCCGGCAAAGAGGGCTATCTTGAACTTGACCATGAAAGGATCGAGCGGGCTTAGGTAGCTCAGTTTGATCTCGCCCGCGGGCTTTACGAGGATGTCCAAGATGTCATAGGCAAAGGAGAAAGAGAGGACCGCGCCCATTAGGATGGCTATAGCCGAGCGGATTATCCTCTTCCTGAGCTCATCTAGGTGATCCAAGACGGACATGGGCTGATCGCTCAACCGTCGCTCCCCTCCGCCTGGGACACCTCTTCGGCCGCCTTTTCGGCCGCCCTCTTCTCTTCAAGTTCGGCCTGAATGAACTCCATCTTTATTTGGTTTTCAATCTGGTAAGCCGCCCGTTTAAACTCTCTGATGAACTTACCCATGCTCCTTCCAAGTTCTGGAAGTCTCCTCGGACCGAATATGATCAGGGCGATGAGGAGAATGAATAAAACTTCGGTCATGCCAAGACCCATGATACCCATTAATACACCTCTTGCTAAAAGATAATAGCACCTTAAGCCCGATTAGTAAGCGCTATTGATAATTCTCATGCAAATTACGTCATCCATTGATTATACATTCATGGCCGCCATAACCTCTTGATCCGTAGTCTGCGAAAAGTCCTCGTAGGCTTGGCCAACGGCGTAGAATTGATCGGGCACTAGCGGACAGACCAATTCGTCCACATGACCCTGGAAGAGATCGAGCGTCTCCTTGGGAGCGACCGGCACGGCCAAGATGAGTTCTTTTAGGCCCGATTTTTCGAGGGCTTTTACGGCAGCCAGGGCGGTGTAGCCGGTGGCAAGACCGTCATCAACCAAGATGACCGTGCGGCCCTTGAGATCGAGGGCGATGTCCGCTCCGATATATTTAGCCCTATACTCATCGGCCTCCTTCGCCTTCCTTTCTATCTCGTGTTCGATATAGGCCTCGGGAATCAAGAGACGCCTTATGACCTCATCGTCCAAGATGTAGTTATCCTTATCGATCAGGGCGCCGATAGCAAATTCGGGGTTAAAGGGAGCGCCGATCTTCTTGGCTACAATCAGCTTCAAGGGGGCCTTAAGGCCGCTCGCAATCTCCTTGGCGGTAATCACCCCACCTCTGGGAATGGCGAGCACGATGACGTCTCTCTCGGCATACTTCTTCAAATGGCCGTAAATAACCTTGCCGGCTTCCGCCCTGTCTTTATACATGGCAGCCTCCTGGAGTCGATGGGTGAAAAGATTCTAGCACATGAAACGCCGGTTTTGCAGCATACCGGCCGGCTCTGCAAGTTCGAACCAGATAATGGATGGTGCGGCCGGCTCTCAATAGCGGAGCCACGCCCCAGCCAAGATCCCCTTGGGCAGCTCCTCCTTCTTCTTGGCATAAACGACCCCGCCGCTAAGGAGCGTATGAACGGCGGCCAGATCCAAAAGATCCTGGCTCTCAGCCTTGGCTTGCTTGTGCAGCTCCACCTTGCGCAGATCGGGCTCGAATAGTCCCCACTCTTGAAAATCGGTTGCAACCAGCAAGGTGTCGATGCGGCCCTCGTGGGCGGCGATGACAATTTCTTTCATATCGCTAGTGGCCTCTCTGCTCTTGCTCCCGATGAGCTCTTCATATTTTGCGATCGCCTCGCTCTGCTCTTTTTCAAAAAGCGGGCCAACGATATCGACAGCCTGCTTATGAAGAGACTCGGTGCTCAGTCTGTCGGGGCTTCCCTCGATGGTCTCATCCAATATGAGAGGGTAGCCGCTCGCCTCGCGGTAGATCGATAAGAGATAGCCGACCCCGGCCAATATCAGGGGAGCCCTTTCCCTTTTAAGCCTCTCCTTGAGACCTTTATCCACCTCTTGGAAGTATCTTAAGAGATTTTTCTTGGCATCGTCCGCCCCAACGCCGCCGTGGCCGTGAAACATGGCCTGGCCTCGGCCCCCCGCGCCCGGCGCGGTGGCAGCGATGTGAAATTGAAGCTGGCTCTCTGGTTCCTCATCGAAGCGAAGGGCCTCGGCAAGACTCGATGGCGCCGCCTTAAGATCCACCTCGTCCGCGCTAAAGCGGCTGCATTGGATGAGTCTAATCTCGTTTTTGCTTAAGGCCAGGATGAAGAAACGACCGTCGTTGTAGAATAGTGAAAGGAGCGGTTTGACGTGGAAGCGTTCGCCGACGGTCGCCAATTCCTCGAACTCAAGGGGTAAACGATAGCGGAAGGCTTTCTCTCTCGAAAGGAATATGGCAAGCCCCTCGCCCTGGTGTTGCCAGAATAGACCGTCACTCATTAGGGGCCTGACCGGATCGAGCAGGGTCTTTGCCTCGACCGCTCGCACCCCCTTCTCCATGAGCTCCTCTTCGGCCATTTTAAGCAAATTCTTCAATCGGAGCGGCCCCTCTTCTGTCTCCCTTCCCATGCGCGCGGTCGGCATGTAGATAGAGACAGAGATTCCACTGGAGGCCCCCATGAGCTCCTTGAGGTCTTCCTCGGTAAACATATCAATCATCTGATCCGCCCCCTTTCCCGTTGATGCGCTTTTCAAAGTTTAAGTTGCCGGTAAAACCCAAGCGAAACAGAGAAGGTACCACAAGGTAATAGATCTTTCCTGAAAATTGATGGATAAAAGAAGAACTTAACTACAGTATCGCCCAATTTTGAGCAAACTTCAATCGAGTTGGATCTCCTTCTGCCTCCGACTTAATCCTTGAGGTTAAGCAACCAATTTGATCTCTCTGGGCCAAGGCGCAACTTAATCTGACCGATTAAGCGCAAAGCAAAGGTGAAAGCCAGCTCTGCCTTATGCCAGAATCGTTTCGGCCTGGGTGAAGGGCAGTTTCAAATCGTGGGCAACTTCCTGGTGAGCAACCTTGCCCAGAGCGATGTTTAAGCCCGCCCTCAAATGCGGGTTGTCGGCGAGCGCAGTGCGCCAGCCCTTGTCGGCGAAGATGTAATAAAGATTCAAGATGAGCTTAGATGCAAAGATTAAGAGATCGCCTGACCGGCCCCCAAAATTTAACTGGCAATCAAAAGAGTTACCCCTCTGGTGTGCTCAGCCCCAATAAAAATTTATCGGCAGGCATGATCTCTATGCCGCCCTTGAGCATTTTATCCTCCCCTCTGTAGACGAGAAACCTTTTCGCTTCAGGATAATCTTCCCCAAAGGTCTTGAGGGCTCTGATATCTTGAGGATGTATGGTCGTCGCATTCTTTACCTCTATCGCCATAAAGTTTCAATCCACGCCCCCGACCCTCAAAAAAGAGGATAGTTTCAATCCACGCCCCCGCACGGGGGGCGACGAAAAACCTCCTTACTGGGGTTTTCTCCCAATCGCGGTTCATCCCCACGCATGTGGGGAACACTAATCGTTTTCAAAACCACTGTATAAGTATCGTCGGTTCATCCCCACGCATGTGGGGAACACAATAGCCTCATCTCCGTCGTATAGTCGTATCATGGTTCATCCCCACGCATGTGGGGAACACAAGATTCCAAATATAAACAAATATATTAGTGACGGTTCATCCCCACGCATGTGGGGAACACTACAGTATTTTGAATAAACTATTAACAGTTACCGGTTCATCCCCACGCATGTGGGGAACACAACGCAGGAAAGAATTAAAATATGATGAATTACGGTTCATCCCCACGCATGTGGGGAACACGCCGATGATCTTCTTAATTTATTTTTTGATTACGGTTCATCCCCACGCATGTGGGGAACACTTCCCCAAAACTTCGGCCAACCTAACGTGTTCCGGTTCATCCCCACGCATGTGGGGAACACGAGCCAGACCCGTAGGCTGTTCTAAATTCTACCGGTTCATCCCCACGCATGTGGGGAACACATCTAAAAGCTCGGGTCTCTCCACTAAAAATTCGGTTCATCCCCACGCATGTGGGGAACACTAATTGATTTGCCAGAACACAATCCATTTCACCGGTTCATCCCCACGCATGTGGGGAACACTTTTGACGCGATTATTGTTGAGGAATTTCGACTGGTTCATCCCCACGCATGTGGGGAACACGATGTATCAAATTTCAAATTATGTTCTCCAACCGGTTCATCCCCACGCATGTGGGGAACACCATTGATGGCATCAAAGTTATACCCCCAGTATCGGTTCATCCCCACGCATGTGGGGAACACGACTAATCCTCCATATGCCTGCTCCCAGACTCCGGTTCATCCCCACGCATGTGGGGAACACAATACTCCCCCGTCTGTAAAGCCTACTAAATACGGTTCATCCCCACGCATGTGGGGAACACGAAGGAAAAGGCCGAAGCAGTTAAAAGAGCACCGGTTCATCCCCACGCATGTGGGGAACACATCAGACCCGTAATCCTGCAAATCCACGGGCGCGGTTCATCCCCACGCATGTGGGGAACACAACCAGTCATAATGCGGAACATAAGCAAATAGCGGTTCATCCCCACGCATGTGGGGAACACGTGTTAATGACACTGATTATGTTTTTTCAAAACGGTTCATCCCCACGCATGTGGGGAACACTGCATCGTCAATTTCCTCCTCGTCGAGCTCTTCCGGTTCATCCCCACGCATGTGGGGAACACCTGGTTAGAGGGGTCAGCCTATAAATATTATACGGTTCATCCCCACGCATGTGGGGAACACACTTCTTGAACTTGATATATTTATTGAGCAAGCTCAATAAAGCACCGAATTAGTCAACTTATGTTTAATATAACACGAT
>JASEGU010000007.1:0-45977 GCA_030017835.1 Actinomycetota bacterium
AGCTCTGGGTGGCTGATATCACCTACATTCCGACTTGGGAGGGCTGGTTGTTTCTGGCGGCCGTGCTGGATGTTTTTACCAAAAGGATAGTTGGCTGGTCGATGAGAGATGATCTCAAGGCCGATATCGTCATCGATGCGCTTGGTATGGCGGTCGCCATGAGACGTCCTGGTCCAGGGCTAGTTCATCATTCAGATAGAGGCGGACAATATCGAAGCCTTGTCTTCGGCAAGACACTTCGAGACTCCAAGATTATAGCTTCGATGGGAAGCAGAGGCGACGCCTATGATAACGCTGCGGCCGAATCTGTCATGGCCACGATCAAAACCGAGCTTGTCCATAGAAATCGCTTCAAAACCAAAGATGAAGCAAGGTTTGCTATCTTCAGATATATTGAAGGATTCTACAACCCTTTAAGGCTTCATTCATCTTTGGGATACATAAGCCCAGCCGGGTATGAGAGAATGCTGATGGAGAGAGCGGCAGAAGCCGTTGTGCGTAGTTAAGGTGTCAACAGAAACGGGGTAACTCCACTTAGCTACTAGTTCAAGCTGGTGGGCTCATATCCGACAGCTTTGTAAGCAAAGAGGCAATCGGGGACTTCATCGATACAAGGGTTCGCGAAGCCGCGGGGGAGACCCTTGAAGAGATCATGGAGGCGGAGATGCGAGCCCACCTCGGGGCGGCCAAAGCATGTTTTCCGTCGGCCCGCTACCAGAGATGCAAAGTCCACTTCATGCAAAACGTCTTCTCAAAAGTGCCCAGGAGGGAGTCGGCCGATGTTGCCTTAATGCTCAAAGCAATTTTTGCCCAAGAATCAAGAGAGGCCGCTCTGTCAAAAGCCAAAGAGGCGGCAGATAAGCTTAGGTCTTGCCGGCTCACCAAAGCAGCCGAGGTTGTTGAGAACGGTATTGAGGCGAACCACAACCTTTTATTCGTTTCCGCCCCACCGCGAGCGCTATATCGCAAGCAACAATTTAATGGAGCGAGTCAACCGTGAGATCAGGCAACTTAGATATATCTCAGATGCTTGGGCTAGGCGCCGCTACATGGATATGAATCTGTTGCATGATATGGAGTTAGAGGAAGAGCCAGCCCGGGTGGGCTAGAGGAATTTACACACAAATGCTTGCACAACCCAAGTCCGGTCAAATCGAGTTAATTTATAGTAAATATTTTTTCAGGCATAAAGATTGAACTTAAATCGGTCGATAATACTAAAACCCAAAAACATCTTACCCACGTAAGCACGGGGGCAAGGGGGACAATGTCGGTCTAACCGGATTAAGGCGGTGCCATCTTGATTCCCAGTCTGGGGGACGATCTTTTAGATGTTAATAGCTGTGGGGTCTTGCTCGTTTCGTCCGACGGGAAGATCATCATGTCAAGCCGGCAATTTGAAGAGGTTAGCGGCTACGCTAAGGACGAAATCCAAGGAGCATACCTTAAAAAAATTATCTCCGAAAGCGATCTTGCGGCGGTTAGTGGCCTTCTTGAAAGGCGAAAAAAGGGAGCCATAAGCGATAAAGAGTGCCTGGAGGTTACCCTGATCAAGAAGGACCAGGGTGAGAGTCCAAGCCTCCTCGACATCAAGCCCTTAAGGAGCATCGATCTAATCGCCCTTAGATTTCGCAAAGCAAGTCACGCTTCGGTAAATATCGACGATCTTCAGCACGAAAAACTTCTGAGAGACTCCCTGCTTAAGGCTATCTCCCATGCGGTCATCGGCATAGAGAACCGCAAGATAATCTTTGCCAACGATGCCGCCTTCGATGTCTTCGGCTGGAGGCCGGAAGAGCTTATTGGCCAGAGTACCAGGGTGCTCTATCGGGATGAAGATGATTACAAAAGGATCGGCTCTCTCTTCTACCTCGTCCTTGAGAAAGATAAGAGCCACCGCGAGGAGTTTACCTGCGTTCGCAAGGATGGCAGGGAGATAATCTGCTCGGTCACCGCTTCCAGGATAGGCGAGGTTCTACAGAACAAGAAGATAGTTGCGGTCTATGAGGATATAACGGTCGAAAAGTCGGTCGTAGAGAATCTAAAGCGTCGGATGTTTGAACTCAAGGCGCTCTCCGATATCACCTCCAAAATAAGCTCATCCCTCGATTTGAACGAGGTCTTGAAGATCAGCTTAGGCAGCATCAAGCAGCTTTTGACGGCGGAGTCCGGCTCGATAATGCTTCTCGATGATGAGGCCTCCTATTTGAGCGTCGTATATTCGGTCAATCTGCCCAAGAAGTATATGAGCTTCAAAGAAGGCATTGGCGAGGGGATTGCGGGTTACGTGGCCAAGACGGGCGAGCCGCTCCTGCTCAAGAAGGACATGAAGGATACCCGCTTCCACAAATATCAGAGGAAGAAAAAGATTAGAGACGCTCTCTGCGTTCCCATTATCTCCAAGGGCAAGACAATAGGCGTCTTCAACCTGAACAACAACAAGGGCGAGACCTTCGGCCAGAGCGACCTTCGTCTCTTTACAATCCTAGCCTCCCATGTCGGGGTGGCCATCGAGAACGCCAAGCTCTATCAGGATGTCAAACAGGGACTTCTAAATACAGTCCAATCTTTGGCCATGGCCGTCGATGCCAAAGATCCCTACACCAGGGGTCATTCCGAGCGTGTTACCAGGATAAGCATAGGTATCGCCAGAGCTATGAATATGAACTCAAACGAGCTCGAAGATATTGAGATGGCGGCCAATCTGCACGATGTCGGAAAGATCGGGGTGGCCGAGAGCGTCCTAACCAAACCCGGTTTTCTCTCCGATGTCGAATGGGAAGTGGTCAGAGAGCATCCTCTGATTTCGGCGAGGATTCTGGAGCCAGTCGCTTTCTCCAGCAACGTCATAAATTTTGCTCTCTATCATCACGAGCGGCCGGACGGCACCGGCTATCCGGTCGGTCTTGCCGGCGACGACATCCCGCTTGGAGCCGCCATCATCAACGTGGCCGACGCCTATGATGCCATGACCTCAAACCGACCATACCGAAAACCCCTCTCGGTCGAGGAGGCGAAGATGGAACTGATAAAAAATAGCGGCAGCCAGTTCCACCCCACGGTGGTCGATGCCTTCCTCTCGGCCGAGATCAATTGACACCTCCTTCTTTGATTAGCCCGAGCCCCTAAAACCTGCTAAAATTCTCGATTATGACCTTTAATTCCGTCAGAAAAAAGAGGAAGAGACTCCTTGTGAGCGGGGTCGTTCAGGGAGTCGGTTTTCGCCCCCTCATTTATCGTCTCGCCCATGAACACGATCTTAAGGGTTGGGTCTCAAATTCCCCCAAAGGCGTCGTCATCGAGGTCGAGGGAGAAGAGCGCGCTCTTAAGCGCTTCATCGAGGAGGTAAGACCCAAAGCTCCGCCGCTTGCCAGCATCGACGGGTTCGAGGTGGAGGATATGGCCTTGGCCGGCTACTCTGATTTCACCATCGAAGAGAGCGAGGCCGACGAGGCGAAATCGACTCTGGTCTCGCCGGACATCGCAACCTGCAAGGATTGCCTTTCCGAGATATTCGACCCAGCCGACCGAAGACACCGCTATCCCTTTACCAACTGCACGAATTGCGGTCCCCGCTTCACCATCATCGAAGATCTTCCTTACGACCGGGATAAGACGACCATGAAAAAGTTTACGATGTGCGCTCTTTGCGCCTCGGAATATAACGATCCCTTGAACCGCAGATTCCATGCCCAGCCCAATGCCTGTCCGGTCTGCGGCCCCAAGCTCATTTTGGTGGGGAGCGGAAAGCTGACAGCTGGCGGCAGAGATAGAGAAATTGACCCCGATGACCCAATCAAAGAGGCGGCAAGGCTGCTCAAAGAGGGCAAGATAGTTGCGATCAAGGGCCTGGGCGGCTTTCAGCTCGCTTGCGACGCTCAAAGCGAGGCGGCCGTAAGCGAGCTTAGAAAGAGGAAGCGTCGCCCGGCAAAACCCTTTGCCGTGATGATGGGGGGCCTTGCGCAGGTGAGAGAGCACGCTCTTGCAGGAGGTAAGGAAGAGGAGATACTCCTTGGCACAAAACGACCGGTCCTCCTTCTTGAGAAAAGGCCGCATAGCGGGCTTGCCGCCTCCATCGCTCCGGCCGTCGATCGTTTCGGCGTCATGCTTCCCTATACGCCCCTTCACCACCTGCTCATGGAGGAGGTGAACCTCCCCCTCGTCATGACGAGCGGCAATCTTAGCGAAGAGCCGATCGCCTACAAGAACGGGGAGGCCTTGGGGCGGCTCTCTTCGATCGCCGACCACTTTCTCTTAAGCGACCGAGACATCCATTCCCGCTACGACGATTCGGTTGCCGAGGTCACAAACGGTCAAGAGGTGATCGTGAGAAGGGCCAGGGGTTATGCGCCCGCTCCCATAAATCTCACCTATGACTCGAAACCGATTCTGGCCGTCGGACCGGAGCTCAAGAACACCTTCACCTTGGCCAAGGGCTCATACGCCTTCGTAAGTCAGCACTTTGGAGACATGGAGGACATGGAGACCTTCTCTCACTTCGAAGAGACTCTCAGTCTATATAATAAGCTCTTTGCCATCCGGCCCAAAATCGTCGCCCACGATCTCCATCCGGATTACATGACGACTAAATTTGCCAAATCAATGGACGGGGTGGAGCTCGTAGCCGTTCAACATCACCATGCCCACATCACAAGCTGCATGGTCGAAAATGGTCTTGAAGATGAGGTCATAGGGCTCGCCTTCGATGGGAGCGGGCTTGGGACCGATTCAAGCATATGGGGCGGTGAATTTTTCCTCTGTGATCTCAAGAGCTTTAGCCGCCTCGGCCACCTAAAGGAGGTCGCTCTGCCCGGGGGAGATGCGGCCATAAGGGCGCCCTACCGGATGGCCCTAAGCCATCTTATCAATCATTTCGGCCCCGACTTATCACATCTTAAACTGGACTTTCTAAAGCGGATGGATGATAAAGAGATGGAGAATATCAAGATCCAGGTCGAGCGGGGGATAGCCAGCCCGCCGACCTCCAGCATGGGCCGCCTCTTCGACGCCGCCGCCGCCCTTATCGGCATAAGGGAGAGGGTTAGCTACGAGGGGCAAGCGGCCATAGAACTCGAGGCGGCCGCAAGCCTGAGCGAGGAGGGCGCCTATCCCTTCACGCTTACGGCCACAGAGAAAGAGGGCTCTTCCCATCCCGTCTGGGCGGTGGACGCGGGCCCCCTCATCGAGGCCATGGTCTCCGATCTCAATTATGGCGAGGAGACGGGAGTCATATCCGCAAAGTTTCATGGCGCCGTGGTCGATTTCTCAGCCCTTATCTGCGAGCGGATATCTGAGGCGACCGGCATAGATAAGGTCGCTTTGAGCGGCGGGGTCTTCCAAAATCGGCTGCTAAGTAATAAACTTATCTCTCGGCTTGAAGCTCTCGGCTTCTCTGTCTATACTCATAAGCTCGTTCCGACAAACGATGGGGGCATCTCGCTTGGCCAGGCGGCGGTGGCCAATTTCAATTTGAGGATTTGATGAACTTTTCAAGGAGGCAATTATGTGTCTGGCCGTACCCGGTAAGATAGTTGAAATGAAGGATAACCAGATGGCCGACGTCGAGGTGAACGGGGTCAAGATGGAGATCGGCCTCCACCTGATCGGCGAGGTTCAGGTCGGCGATTACGTTCTGGTTCACGCCGGATACGCCATCGCTCCGGTCGATGAGGAGTCGGCCAAGGAGACGATGGAGTTCTTGAAAGAGATTGAAGAACTGGACGAGATAGCGAGGCTTGCCCACCAAGATGAGATACATTGACGAATATCGGCAGCCCGATTCCATAAAGGGTCTGGTTGCAATGATAAAAGAGATATCGACCAAGCCAGCCAGGATAATGGAGGTCTGCGGCACCCATACCGTCTCGATCTCCAAGAACGGTCTGCGTCAGCTCCTTCCCAAAACCGTATCCTTAATCTCAGGGCCGGGTTGTCCGGTCTGCGTCACGGCCACCGGCGATATCGACCGGGCCATAGCCTTTGCCGAAAGCGAGGGAGTCATCTTGGCCACCTTCGGCGACATGATGAAGGTGCCGGGTTCATTTAAGAGTCTTGGAGAGGCCGCGGCCAAAGGGGCGGATGTGCGAGTTGTCTATTCCACCTTGGACGCCGTCAAGCTTGCCGAGAATAATCCCAAAAACAAGGTCATCTTCTACGGCGTCGGTTTCGAGACGACCGCTCCGACGGTAGCCCTCTCCATCCTTGAGGCCAAGCAGCGAGGGCTCAAAAACTATTTCATCTACTCTGTCCACAAGGTGGTGCCGCCCGCGATGGCTGCCCTCTTAAGTCTGGGGGAGATAAAGCTGGACGGCTTCCTCTGCCCAGGTCACGTCAGCGCCATCATCGGCAGCCGTCCCTACGAGTTTATTGCCACCGAGCACAAGATACCCTGTGTGATAGCCGGGTTTGAGCCGGCCGATATCCTGATGGGCATCTATATGCTGATTAAGCAGATAGAAGCGGGCGAGTCCAAGGTCGAGATCGACTATGGCCGTGGGGTCAAGAGGGAGGGCAACGAGCGGGCAAGGGAGATAATGGACGAGGTCTTTGAGGTGGCCTCGGCCAACTGGCGGGGAATTGGCGTGATAGATGGGAGCGGACTCGCCCTGAGAGAGGAATTTGGCCGTTTCGACATAACCAAGGCTCTCAGTGTTGATCTTCCCGAGGCAAGGGAGGTCAAGGGGTGCGGTTGCGGCGAGGTCTTAAGGGGGGTCAAGCTCCCCTTCGAGTGCAAGCTCTTTGGCAAGGCCTGTAGGCCGGAGCGTCCGGTCGGTCCCTGCATGGTCTCGAGCGAAGGAAGCTGCGCCGCCTATTACAGATACGAGGGAGAGGCCATTTTGAAGGAAGGTGAAGATGACTCAAGATAGCCAAGATATCATCACCCTAGGTCACGGGAGCGGAGGCAAACTCTCGGCCGAGCTTGTGAGCGGGGTGTTTCTACCCTTTTTTAAGAGCTCCATCCTAAATAAGCTGGACGACTCGGCCGTCATCTCGCCCCAAAAGGGTAGAGTCGCCTTCACCACCGACAGCTACGTCATCGATCCCATCTTCTTCAAGGGGGGAGACATCGGAAAGCTGGCCGTCTGCGGAACGGTCAACGATCTGGCCATGAGCGGGGCGACCCCTAGATATCTGAGCGCCTCCTTTCTGATTGAGGCCGGCTTCCCCCTCACCGATCTCAAGAGGATCGCTTGGTCGATGGCGGTCGCAGCCGAAGAGGCCAAGGTAGAGATAGTTACCGGAGATACCAAAGTGGTCGAGGCGGGTTCGGCCGATAAGCTCTTCATCAATACGGCCGGCCTCGGCTTCATCGAGGACGCCGTCGATATATCGGCTTCCAAAGCCAAGGTCAAAGACCTCATCATAATCTCGGGCACCATCGGTGATCATGGGATATCTATAATGAGCGAGAGGGAGGGTCTCCGTTTCGAGACCGATATCCTAAGCGACTGTGCTCCCTTGAATCATCTGGTTGCCGCCATGATGAAAGTGAGCCGCAATATTCGTGTCCTTAGGGATCCGACCAGGGGCGGGCTGGCCACCGTCCTAAATGAGATCGCAGCAAAATCCAATGTTGGAATCTGCCTGGAAGAGGCGAATGTCCCGGTAAAAAGCGAGGTAAAGGGGGCTTGTGAGCTTCTAGGCTTAGACCCCCTCTACGTTGCCAACGAGGGCAAACTCTTGGCCGTGGTGGCCAAGAGCGATGCTGAGAAGGTCTTGGAAGCGATGCGGACTCGCCCGGAAGGGAGAGAGGCCGCGATAATCGGCGAGGTCGTCGAGACGCCGAAGAAGAAGGTCTTCATGAGGACACCGTTTGGCACGGCTAGGTTGGTCGATCTTTTGGTCGGCGAACAGCTCCCCAGGATCTGCTGATCTTATCCCAAATTTTCCCTGCTCAATTGGCAAAGTTTCAAGGCGGCGCAGAGGACGGCCGCGTCCTTGAAACTCTTGGGGTCCAGCCCGGTCAGATCGTAAATCTTCCCTAGTCTATATATAAGGGTGTTCCGGTGGGCAAAGAGCATCCTTGAGGCGGTCGTAATGTTTAGATCGGCTTCGAAGAAGACATCGAGCGTCCTTATGAGCTCACCCTCACCCTCGATCGCGCCCAGGACCCCGGCGCAGTAGTTCTCCCTCTCGGTAAAGTCTATCGATGCTAAGAGGTTTGTCAGCGAGTTGTCCTTAGCGTGAAATATCCCGCTTATCATACCCCTGCTTCGCCCGATCTTTAGGGCCAGCACGGCTTCCTTAAAGGAGCGTCTGGCCGAGTCTGTCGCCGAATAGTAGTTGCCGATGCCGATGGAGGTTTCGACCTTATCTTTGGTCTTAAGGTATTCAAAGAGGGCGCCTCCGACCTCGATCAGTTCGCCCACTATCTCGCCCGATCTCAAGATGTGGCGGTCAAAGGGATCGCTTACCGAGGCGTCGGATATTTGAAGGCTCTTTATGACAAAGGCTCCGCCGCCTCCCATCCGGGCGGAAAGGTGGTTGGTCTGGCCGAAGAAGGCCGAGATCGAGGCCAAGAGTTTCTCCTCTTTCGGCCCCAGATTATCCTCCCTCCGAAAGCCGCTCCAATCGATGACCATAGTCGCGAGCGGACGGCTGATGTCGAAGGAGAGGAGCTGGCTCATGATGTTTATCGAGTCCATATCAGTTTCGTCGCTCATGGAGACCAGGTCGAAAGCGAGTCTCTCTTCGTGATTTTGATTGCTCGGTCTTGCCATCTCTTTCATATGGGATCTTCCCCCCGTTCCACTAAAGCGCGTTCGTCCCTTGGGACTCGCTTTCCTTGTGCAATTATAACAAATTTGACTATATGTTTTTAGCCATTTTGACTAATGACAAGGCTGGCTCTGGGCGGTAAGCTCAATCAATAAAAGTACGGTTTAAGGTCGTTATTTTCTTTAAAGTTCCGGTCTTTTTTAGGGGTTTTATTACGAAAATCCGCTTGGAAGTCGCCTTAAGGCGACTTTATGGATTTTTCTTTACCATATATGCATCTTGAAAACCCTGGTTACTTAGACTACCTGTCCAGATGAAAGTCGCTCGGCTTCGATTTGGACACTGCCGCTACCAATAGTTGGCATGGGCGCCCAAAGATCGCCGTCTTGGCCTATTCTTCCATTTAAGCCGGTCTTTTCTTGGCTTTACGTTTGGCTTCGCATATAAGGAGGTGGGGAGTTTTTTCAAGGCCTTGTAACCGATGTTTACAAGCTTCTAAAGAACTTCAAGCTAAACCGGTTTTTTCCTTATCTACACGGATATTCGCATGAAAAGCAATCCCAAAACCTACAAGGAGGTGTAAGTGAATTGAGAGATATTTTTAAAAGCTTGAGCCGAAGAGAATTTCTTAAATATTCGGCAAGCCTGGCCACCCTTCTCGGTCTCTCCGAATTGTACGTTCCCCAGATCGCCTCGGCCATCGAGGGGGCCAAGGCAAAACCGGCTCTTCTCTGGCTGAATGGGGCAAGCTGCACCGGAGATACCGTATCCTTGGTCAACTCCGATCAGCCGACCCCGGCCGAGATAGTCTTAGACATCCTCTCTGTCCGCTATATGGAGACCGTTATGGCCGGTCAGGGCGACGTGGCCGAGAAGGCCTTTGAGGATACAGTGGCCGGCGGCGGTTACGTCTTTGCTCTGGAGGGTTCAGTCTCGACTGGAGCCGGCGGCATGTACAACACCATCAAAGGCAAGCCCGTCATGGACATGATCAAGAGGGCGGCTGCCAATTCCATCGCCAACATCGCCGTTGGAACCTGTGCTTCTTACGGCGGCGTTCCGGCCGGAGATCCCAATCCGACCGAATGCAAAGGCCTACAAGAGGTGGTCGGTGGCACGGTCGTCAACATCCCAGGTTGTCCAGCTCACCCCGACTGGATCGTTGGAACCGTCACCCATCTGCTCCTCTTCGGCAAACCGCCGGAACTGGACGCTCAGGGTCGCCCCAAGCTCTTCTATGGCAAGCTCATCCACGACAATTGTCAGAGACGCAACGCTTACGAGAGGGGAGAATGGCTCAAAGAGTTCGGCCAGGACGAGACCGACATGCTTCATTGCATGGCCGGCAAGGGCTGCCGCGGTCCGATAACCCATTCCGATTGCCCGATCCGCCTCTGGAATAGCGGAACCAACTACTGCATTGGAGCATCGGCTCCCTGTGCAGGCTGCGTGGAACCTGACTTTCCCGATTTCAAGGATAAGGACGGCAATATAATATCCCTCTATTCGCCCGTTATGGAGACTCTGGCATTCAAAGAGAGGCTGGATGCGGCCGCAGAGCCGGAAGGTTCCTCTTCCGGTGCCGTCTTAGGCGCGGTGGCCGGAGTGGCCGCTGGTGCCGTCGGCGGGTATTTGGCGGGCAAGAAAACGAAAGAGGGTGATGAATAGATGGCAGAGAGAATCGTAGTCGATCCGGTAACAAGGATTGAGGGCCATCTGGCCATTGAGGTTGAGGTAGAAAACGGCGTCGTCAAGGATGCCTGGAGCAACGGAACCCTCTTTAGGGGCATCGAGCTCATCCTTACGGGGCGCGATCCGCGCGACGCTGCCATTATTACCCAGAGGATCTGCGGCGTCTGTCCGGCCGAACATAAGTACGCTTCGGTCGAGGGACTCGACATGGCCTTTGGGGCCGACGTGCCCGATAACGGCCGCATCATCAGGAATCTTATCTCCGGCGCCAACTTCGTCCAGTCGGCCATTTTACACTTCTATCACCTGGCCGCTTTGGATTATTTGGACATCATGGCCGTAGCCAGCTACGCCGGAAATGATCCGGCCCTGCTTGAGGTCAAGCGCAAAGTGGTGGCCCTGGTCGAGGCGGGAGATACCAGTCCATTAACTCCTCGTTATGATCCAGATGAGTTTTCGGTCAGCGATCCGACTATCGTCACCGCAGCTGTGGCCCACTACCTGCAAGGTTTGGAGGTCAGGAAGAAAGCTCAGGAGATGCTGGCCATCTTCGGCGGCAAAATGCCCCACCACGCGAGCTTCGTTCCGGGTGGCGTAACCGTCCGCGTCGATGCCGACAGGATCTCCAGGTTTTACAGATATCTTACCGAGATAACCGAATGGGTGAGAAGGGTATATGTCCAGGATGTCCTAACCCTTGGCACCGGTCCCCTAAAGCCGCTCCACGATCTCAAAGTCGGCTTTGGAACCGGCAACTTCTTAGCCTATGGCAACTTTGACATGGGCCGCTCCGGCGATTACAAGAATCGTTTCTTGCGCTCCGGCGCCATCGCTGGCGGCGAGCTCGTTCACATCCCCTTGGATCCGGATAAGATCAAGGAGTTCGTCAAGTACTCCAAGTATACTGACGAGTGCACCAATCTGCACCCCTCTCAGGGCAAGACGATACCCGATGTCAACAAGGAAGGCGCCTACTCCTTCATCAAGGCTCCACGCTACGATGGACGCTCAAGTGAAGTTGGGGCGTTAGCCAGGATGCTGGTCACCACCGCCGAGGGCAAAGATCCCGGCGTCACCTTGGCCGGCGGCAGCAAGAAGACCTTGGCCGACATCATCGGGCCGCTTGGCGTCCATCCTTCGGCTGTGGCCAGGCATGCGGCTAGAGCCTATGAGTGCTTGCTTGTCTGCGAGGGCATGCAAGACTGGGTTATGCAGCTAGATCCAAATGGGCCGGTCTGCAACGACACCCCAGTTCCCAAGAGCGGCAAGGGCTTCGGTATAGTCGAGGCTCACCGGGGCGCCGTGGGTCACTGGATGGAGATAGAGGACAGCAAGATCAAGAGCTATCAGGTCGCTTCGCCAACCCTGTGGAACTGCTCGCCACGAGATGATGAAGGGGTTAGAGGCCCGGTCGAGACGGCTCTGATTGGAACTCCGGTTCCCGATGTGACCAATCCGACCAACCTGGTTAGGGTCGTCAGATCCTTCGATCCGTGAATTGGTTGCGCGGTGCACGTGGTGCACCCAGAGACCAACGAGATCTTGAAGTTCAAGGTGACTTAGAGATAACTTCAATCTCGTCAGATAGTAAGAAAGCAATAGTTAAAACCGTCGTTCTCGGAGTGGGAAATATCCTGCTCCGAGACGAAGGTTTTGGGGTCTTTGTCGCCGAGGAATTGGCAAAAATGCCCCTTCCCGAAGGGGTGACCGCCGTCGATGGTTCGATGGTTGGACGCGACTTCGCCCCCCTTCTGCAAGAGAATGATAAGGTAATCCTGGTCAACGTCCAAAAGAGAGACCTTCCCCCCGCCACCCTATTCAAAAGCGATCTTAATCAAGTGAAAGAATCGATATCCAAGAAGGTTACATCCCTCGATCAGCTCGCCTTCTTTGCCGCCCTAGATGATCTAACCTTTGCCGGTATCCCTCCTCAAGTGGTAGTCATCAGTCTTATGCCCAAGGTAATAGACGTCGGCATGGGCCTTTCCGATGAGGTCAAAGCTTGCGTCCCCAAAGCCATCGAGATGATTTGGCAAGAGATAGAGGCGGTTAGGTAGTTAACTCATCTGGAGACCGGCAGCTAACTGCAAAAGCTTTGAAACATATTGGACTCCCATGAGGAGTCTTAATGCAACAGATCAATGCTCATATTGAGAGATTCGTTTCCACCATCCAAAAGCAACACGTCGGCTGGCATATGGATGAACTATATGAACCAAGCGAGTTTAATCCCGGCCTAATGAAATACCTTATTTGGTACAATACTGAAAAAGCATACAGAGGACTTAACAAGCTCTCCCCACTCGCTTATTATGTTAACAACTTTATACCAGCCCAAAAGTCCAATATGTTATGGACGCTTACACTTTAATGCTCGTCTTGGATATAAGATTTAGGTTAGCTTAGGATTGGCTTAAATGACTGTCCAGGAAGTGAAATCTTGAATGAATATATAGTCAGCGCCTGTTTGGCCGGGGCCAAGTGCTCATACGATGGGCGGGGTAGACTAAACGAAGAGATATTTGCCCTCGTCCAAGAGGGGCGGGCGATTGCCATCTGCCCCGAAGTGATGGCCGGTCTCCCTGTGCCCAGAATCCCGGCCGAGATACTGGGGGCAAGCGGCGAAGATGTGCTGGATGGGCGGGCCAGGGTTATAACAAAAGACGGACGCGACGTGACGGACAAATTTTTAAAGGCGGCCCTTCTCTTTGTGGAAGCGGCAAAATCTAAGGGGATAAAGCGGGCAATCCTTAAGGCCAAGAGCCCCTCCTGCGGGGTGGGCCAGGTCTATGACGGGAGTTTCGAGGGGAGATTAATCCAGGGCGATGGGGTTACGGCCGCCCTATTGAAACGGGAAGGCATAGAAGTTGAAGTCAGATAGGCTAAGGGCGATAGCCCTCTTCTCGGGCGGTTTGGACAGCATCTTGGCCGTAAAACTGATTGAGGACCAAGGGATCGAGGTTATCGGGGTCACCTTCGTAACCCCCTTCTTCTCCGCAAAGGCGGCCGAAAAATCGGCCAAAGAGATAGGAATTCCTTTAATAATCAAAGATATAACAGAAGAGCACTTTGAAGTCGTTAAATCACCCAAGCGGGGGCGGGGCAAGAATATGAATCCCTGCATCGACTGCCACTCCCTGATGGTTAAAGTAGCCGGCGAATTAATGGAAGAGACGGGCGCCTCCTTCATCATCAGCGGCGAGGTCTTGGGCGAGAGACCGATGTCTCAGCGGAGGGACGCCCTAAAGCTGGTCGAGAAGGACTCGGGCTTTGAGGGGTATCTTCTTCGTCCGCTCTCGGCCAAACTGCTTGACGAGACGATCCCGGAACGGGAGGGCTTGGTCGACAGAGAGAGGCTCTTGGGTATCAGCGGCCGCTCGCGAAGGGTTCAACTTGAATTGGCCGAAAAGTATGGGTTGAAAGAGTTTCCGGCCCCGGCCGGGGGATGTCTTTTAACCGATATCGGATTTTCAAACAAGCTAAAGGAGCTTCTAAAACGAAATGAAAACCCGAGCCGAAAGAGTCTTGAAGTTTTACGTTTCGGGCGCCACTTCTGGCTGGACGGGGCTCTTGTCATCGTCGGCAGAGACCAAAATGAGAATGATAATCTTTTGAAACTGGCCGAAGAGGGCGATACCATCCTTTTTGCCAAAGACTTTCCCGGCCCCTTGACGCTGATCAAAGGAGAAGTGGGTGATGATATACTTAAGAAAGCGGCCGAGCTAACCACCCGCTACGGCAAGGCCAAGGAGCTAGGCGAGGTCGAAATGGTCTATAGGAAACCTTGGCAAGAGCCGAAGACATTTACGTTTAGAAAACCGAAAGGGTAAGGGGGCAAGATGTTCTCTCTTCCGTCGTTTAAGATCGGGCGCATCTTAGGTTTCGACATCGAGATCAATCTGACCTGGCTGGTAATCTTTGCCATCATCCTCTATCAATTCACCGGCATCTATCTGGAGGAGACCTCCTTTGGGATCAGTCTGGCCCTCGGCTTCATAACCGCCTTCATCTTCTTCTTCTCGCTCATACTCCATGAGGTAGCCCACTCCTTTGTAGCCAGGGCGAACAATCTTCCCATCAAGAAGATCACGCTCTTCATCTTCGGCGGGGTGGCTGAAATGGGAAGCGAGCCCGCGGCTCCAGGCGTGGAACTTAAGATGGCCGTGGCCGGTCCCTTGACCAGTCTTCTGATATCGGCCCTCTTCTACCTCGCCTTAAATGCGGCCCGAAGATTCGGCCTGGCCGGTCCTTTCGAAACTCTCCTCTATTACATCTTCTATCTCAACATGGCACTGGCCATCTTCAACCTGTTGCCCGGCTTTCCTCTGGATGGGGGGCGGATAGTTCGGGCCGTTCTCTGGCACTTCTTGGACGACATAAAACAGGCCACCAAGGCCGCAGCCATCCTCTGTCAAGTTCTCGCCTATTTTCTGATATTCTTGGGAGTGGCATCGATCTTTGCCGGAATCATCGCCGGGATCTGGCCCATTATGATCGGCTGGTTCTTGAGCCAAGCCGCCCAGGGCAGTTACCAGAACGTTGTCCTACAGAAGGCTCTTTCCGGAGTCAAGGTATCGGAGCTAATGACGCCAAATGTGGTCACCGCTTCGGCTGAGGTTAACTTGGCCGAGTTGGTCGAGGAGTATTTCATGCGGTATCGCTTCGGCCGCTTTCCCGTGGTGGATGATGGAAGATTATTGGGCGTGGTAACCCTGCACGACGTCAAAGAGGTGCCCAAAGAGAGTTGGCCGAGCGTTCGGGCGGGCGATATAGCTCACATGGCCGGGGCCACCACGATCAGCATGGAGAGCGACGCCGTCCATGCCTTAATGCAGATGGCCTCAGGTGAGCTCGGCCACCTTCTGGTCGTAGATGCGGATGGAAGGCTGGTGGGCCTGGTGACCAGGACGGATATCATCCGCCTGATCAAGATAAAGAGCGAGCTTGGTTCCTAGCCTTCAATCTAGAAGCTCTAGAAGCTTTTTCTCCAAATCCTCTCCCGCGATGTAGCCGATATCCTGGATGGTTCCATCGGTCCTCAAAAGGACGAAGGTCGGCAGAAATGTCACGTTGAACTGCCTAGCCTCATCTTCACCCTCTCCAGCCGAACCATCGAAGATCCTAAACTCCACCCTATCACCGTACTTCTGCCAGAGCCCGTCCACGACGGGCCTTATCTCTATGCAGGCCGGTCAGGTGGGCGAGGTGAACATGATGAAGACGGGTCTCTCGGTTGAGTTACCCTGGTGGTTATACTTTGCTCCTGCTGGCTTTGCGCAGGAGGCAAGGAGTAAGACCGCGATGAGGCCAAAGGTTGCCATCAGTCGTTTCTTCATAAAGTTGCCTCTTTCGTATCCAAGGGTCTGGTTTGCTATCTGCAAATGGCACAGCAATAATTTTAATCTCTTTTCCGCAAAATTCAAAATGGGCCAGAGATTTGTTAAATTTGCAAAAAGCCATTAAAATCGGCGGCAAAAAATGTTAAATTGAAACAGTAAGTTACAAGCCTTTAAGAGGGGGAGAACTAGCCGATTTGAAGAAGAGGATACCAGAGGGCGCCATAGAGAGACTTGCCCAATACTTGGATTGCTTGATGGAGCTCAAGAAGAATGGGCATAGCACCGTATCATCCAAGGATATCGGGGAGATAACCGACATCAACCCGGCTGAGATCAGGCGCGATCTGGCTCTCTTTGGCTCCTTCGGCAAGCGGGGCGTCGGCTATGATACCGACGATCTGATAGAGAAGATAAAGAAGATAATGGGCTCGGACGAGCAGCACAAGATAGCCGTCATCGGGGCCGGAAATCTGGGCTCGGCCATAGTAAGTTACGGCAAGTTCAAGATGCATGGTTTTTTGGTGGTAGCCGTCTTCGATAACGATCCCGCCAAGATCGGCAATAAGATAGGCGGGCTCATCGTCAGCGATTTACGGGAGCTGAAGGACCAGGTCATCGATAAGAATATTACCGTTGGCGTGATCGCAACCCCGCCCGCGGCCGCCCAGGCTATCGCCGACCTATTGGTCGAGGCTGGTATCAAAATAATCTTAAACTATGCCCCGGTAACCGTAACCGCCCCCAAGACGGTCAGAGTCCACAACACCAGTCCCTTAAAGGAACTCCTCTATACCCTCTATTACCTTTCAGGCAGCGGCAAAAGGAAGCGCTCTAAATCGTAGAAACAACTCCTCTGTGAGCCTTTGAAAAATTGGGCATTGACATCTGAGGGATTTTGTTGTAACACTAAAATCAAGCAACAAAAGTTACAATAGCTAATCGAATAACAGAATAAAATCAAGAATCTCCGACTCATCTCCTCCTACTGGGAGGACTGAGCGATAGGGTGTAGGAAGCAATTTCTATGCCTGCCTGTTAACTTGCAAAGGAGGTCCTTGGCAAATTGCCATGGGCCTCCTTTTTATTGGTCTTTTTTGAAGATCTCATAACTCAGCTTTGACGGTGGGAAGAAAGGAGGGGGGGATATCTCTTACCGGTTTCTTTGGTTTAGGGATGCGAAAAATTTTGGGATTGATTTGAGAGTGTGGGAACGTTTGAGAAGGGAGTGATTTTACGCGTGAGGTTGACACGAAGAAGCTTTCTAAAACTTACTGGTTCATCGGTGGCTACAGCCACTCTGGTGGAGTTCGGCTTCGATATGGCGGCTGCCGCCGCCGAAGCCGAACAGCTCAGAACGACTGGGGCCAATATGGCCCATACCATTTGTCCTTATTGCTCCTGTGGTTGCGGGGCCATCGTCTACTCCGATGAGAAGGGGCATCCGCTTGCCATAATCGGCGATCCCGATCATCCGACCAACCAAGGCAGCCTCTGCCCCAAAGGAGCCTCGATGTTTCAGGTAGCCGCCGATACCGCCGGCAAGAGAAACAGAGGTGTGCTCTATCGCAAGCCGGGCGGCCGCGACTGGGAGGAGAGGACTTGGGATGAGGCGATCAAGACCATAGCGAAGAAGATCAAAGAGACTAGAGACAAGCACTTCATCGAGAAAGATGCTGACGGGAATCTGGTCAATCGTCTTGAGAAGATGGCCGCCCTGGGCGGCGCCGCCGTGAACAACGAGGAATGCTATCTCTGGGTCAAGGCGATGAGAGTGCTTGGCCTGGTATATATCGATCACCAGGCTCGTATATGACACTCCTCTACGGTGGCAGGTTTGTCACCGACGTTTGGCAGGGGTTGCATGACCAACCATTGGATAGATCTCAAGAACAGCGATTCGGTCATGATTATGGGCGGGAACGCGGCTGAGAATCACCCGATGTCTTTCAAGTGGGTCACCAAGGCGATGGAAGAAAGAGGGGCGAAACTCATAGTGGTCGACCCCAGGTTCACCCGGTCCGCGGCCAAAGCGGACATATACGCGCCCATTCGCCCGGGCAGCGACATAGCCTTCATCTTGGGCATGATCAATTATGCCCTCGAGAACGGCAAATATCACGAAGAGTACGTGAAACACTATACCAACGCTAGCTGCATAATCAAACCCGATTTCAAGTTGCCCGGTGATTTGGACGGCCTCTTCAGCGGCTTTGATGCGTCAAAAAAGGTCTACGACGAAGCGTCTTGGGGATATCTGACCGAAGAGCTCTACGATGAGAAGGCGCCCGAAGGCAAGGTCAACGCGCCAAAAAGGGATATGAGCCTGTCCGACCCGAGCTGCGTCTTCCAGCTTCTTAAAAAGCATGCGGCCCGCTACAGCCCCGAGATGGTCGAGAAGGTCTGCGGGACGCCGAAGGAGAAGTTCCTTGAAGTCTGTGCGGCCTTTACCGAGACCGCCGATCCCAAAAAAGCCGGCACCATCCTCTATGCCATGGGCTGGACCCAGCATACGGTCGGTACGGAGAATATCCGCGCCTTCGCCATGCTCCAGCTCCTTCTGGGCAATATCGGACGGCCGGGTGGCGGAGTGAACGCCTTGAGGGGCGAGCCCAACGTTCAGGGCTCGACCGATCATGCTTTGCTCTTCGATATCTTGCCGGCCTACTTGGCAGTTCCAAAGGCCGGGGATACCTTCCGGGCTTACGCCGATACTTTTACGGTAGATCGGGCGGTAAAAAATGTCATCCCCGGCTCCATCTCCTGGTGGAGAAACGGCGAGAAGTATATAGTCTCCCTCCTTAAAGAGTGGTGGGGAGATGCGGCGAGCCCAGAGAGCGACTTTTGCTTTGACTGGCTACCCAAGATCGGCAAAGGCTTCATGGGCGGCGGCTACTCCCACATAGCCATGTTTGAGGCGATGTATGCCGGCGAGATCAAGGGGCTTCTCTGCATGGGGCAGAATCCGGCCGTAAGCGGCCCCAATTCCAACATTGAGCGGGCTGCCTTGGATAAGCTGGATTTTATGGTCGACATCAACCTCTTTGAGACCGAGACGAACAGCTTTTGGAAGCGGCCGGGGGCAAATCCCAAAGAGATCCAGACGGAGGTCTGGAGGTTGCCGGCTGCCGATTCAGTCGAAAAGGCGGGCTCAATCAGCAATTCGGGCCGCTGGATCCAATGGCGCGAGAAGTGCGCTGAGCCCCTGGGTGACTGCAAGAGCGATCTTGAGATCGTCGACCTGATCGTAAAAGAGGTCAAAAAACTCTATGCTGAGGAGGGCGGCAAGGCCGCCGAGATAATAACCGGTCTCAATTGGGACTATTCCAGCCCGCAGGGCGAGGTCGATGTGGTCGAGGTGGCGAAGGCTTGCAACGGCTATACTTGGCCCGATAGGACCAAACTGGTCAAAAACTTTACCGCCCTGGCGGCCGACGGTACGACCGCCTGCGGCAACTGGCTCTTCTCGGGGACCTTTGCGCCTGACGGAAAAAATCTCATGGCCAGAAGAACTCCTGAGGCGGAGGGCATCGGAAACAATCTCGAGTGGGCGTTCGCTTGGCCGGTGAACAGGCGGATCGTCTATAACCGTGCCTCTTGCGACCTGGACGGACGGCCCTGGAATCCGGATCTTCCCGAGGTCTGGTGGGATGGCAGCGCCATCGATAAAGAGACGGGCAAGCCAGGCCTCTGGGTCGGCAATGATATTCCCGACTTCGCCAAGACGAAAGCGCCAAGCGCCCTTGGCGGGGATCTGCCGGCTATCATGATGAACGAGGGCTTATTCAAACTCTTTGCTTCCCGCAAGGAAGGTCCCTTCCCAGAGCACTACGAACCGCTTGAGAGCCCGGTTCAAAATGGCATGTCGAAGCAGCAGATCAATCCGGTCATCAAGCTCTGGCATGAAGTCAACAAGGATAACAAGGTAGGCACCGCTTCCGATTACCCCATCATAGCCACCACTTACCGCCTCACCGAACACTGGCAAAGCGGCATCATGACCAGAAACCAACCGTGGCTGAACGACTTGGTGCCGGGGATGTTCGTCGAGATCAGCAAGGAACTTGCCGAAGAGAAGGGGATAAGATCCGGCGATACGGTCGAGGTGGTTAGCGCGCGTGGTTCGGTCCAAGCCTCGGCCATGATCACCGGGCGGATAAAGCCGTATACGATTGATGGCAAACTGATCCACTTGGTGGGACTGCCCTGGTGTTTCGGCTATAGCGGACTCTCAACCGGCGGCCCCAAAAGGATTGACTACGGCGCCAACCAGCTCACTTCCCATGTGGGTGACGCTAATACCATGATCCCCGAGTACAAGGCGTTTCTGGTTGACGTAAGGAAGGTGAGTTAAATGGCCAAAGCGATACTTTACGATGCCTCAAGATGTACAGCCTGCCGCGCCTGTTATGTCGCCTGTAAGCAGTGGAATGTCTTGGCGGCCGCCGGGGTCAAGGAGATCGGCGGCGATTATAACGCCTTGACCCTGGATGGCACGACCTGGAATCTGATAGACTTCGTCGAGAAGAATGAGCCGGAGGGGTTTAAGTGGCTCTTCATAAGCCAGAGGTGTATGCATTGTGCCAAGCCGAGCTGTGTAAATGTCTGCGCCGCCAATGCCATCAAGAAGGATGAGGAGACCGGATTCGTCCTGATAGACCAAGATCGCTGTATCGGCTGCAAGAATTGTCATTATGCCTGCCCTTTCTGGGGAGGGGTCCCTCGCATCAGAGAGAGGCTCTCCAAAGAAGAGGTCGATTGGCTGGGAGCGGATAAGATCATCCCCGGAGGCCGCCGGGCCGGGGTGACCTACAAATGCCGTGGCTGCGTTGACCGGGTCAAGAACGGTCTCGAGCCGGCTTGCGTTACCACCTGTCCCACCGATGCGCTCCAATTCGGAGAAAGAGAGGAGATACTCTCGATCGCCGCCGGGCGAGTTGAGTTCCTTAAAGATCGGGGAGAGACCAAAGCTCAAATATACAGCCCGGAGGGAGTCGGCGGGACGGGAACGATCTATCTTATACTCGATGACCCCAAGGTCTACGGTCTTCCCGAAGCGCCCAAGATCTCAACATCCGACATGCTGACCAAGTGGTTAACAGGCTTGGTTACGGCCGGAATATTTGGCATCGTTCCCTTGTGGGCGATATTTAGGACAGCTCAGCCACAAGAGAAGGAGGAGAGCTAATGGAAATGGCACCTACCTATTATTGGAACTGGTTGTTGGCTTTGGAGATGTTCTCGGGAGGCATGGCCGGGGCCGCCTTCTTCATTGGAGCCATGGCCGAATTCTTCGGCCATGGCCGGCTTAGGAGGATAACCGAGCTTGGCTCGGAGATGGTCCTGCCCTTGACGGCCCTCTCGTTTTTGGCCCTTCTGCTCGATCTCCCGCTTCAGAGAGTCTTTTTCTTCTGGCGCTTTCTGATCTTTAAGCCGATCTCCTCGATGAGCCAAGGGGTCTGGCTGCTCATCTCCTTCACCCTGGTTGCCGGAGTTATAGTTCCGGCTATCCTCTTGGCTGGGGGCAGCCCGGTCTTCCTTTATTTAAAAAAGAGGGAAGAATTGGGAAGGTCACTCTCGTTCCTTCAAGGGAAAGAGGGCTTAAGGAAGTTTCTCTCGTTCATAGGCATGCTCCTTGGGGTCGGAGTCATGGGATACTCCGGGGTGGTCTTGGCCGACAAGTCTGTCCCCCTCTGGAGCGCCAGCATATTTCTCCCCGCCACTTGGGTGGCTGCCTCCTTCACCAGCGGGCTTGCGGCCATAAGGCTCATCTTGATCCTGCGGGGTGAGCGGGGCGAAGCGGCCGAGATTGCCGTCTCTAAAGCTCTTAAGATTTCGATATTCGGCATGGCCGCCGCTATCGTCGTATTTCTGGTGGCTTCAGGCAGTCATGCCGGCGCTCTTCTGTGGAGCGGTTGGGCCATACTCTTTTGGATAGGGGTGGTCGGTGTCGGAATCGTGGCGCCGGTATTCTTGGAAGCTACCAGAAAAGAGAAGGAACTCACTTCGACCATACTCGTCTTGATCGGGGTATTTTTCTACCGCTTGGTCATCCTCTATGGAGGATAGACTTAAAAACGGCAGAAAGGGAGGCGAGACGATCGGCCTTGGATGAATGGAGCAGCCGGTTTGTGATGTTCTAAAATTTGGAACATAATTATCTATCACATAAGGGGCCTTGGCCCCTTATGTGATTCGGATAGGAGGTGCCGATAATTCTTAAGCTCGACCAGAAGACTCCGTCAAAGACGGATATCAAGGAAGAGATAGATCGCTACAAGGAGAGCCTTTCGACCCCGCAGGGGATGCTCGACCTCTTTGGGTCGATCTTTGAGTTGCAGTCGGAATATTTGGAGAGGATCGATCCCTTGAGGCCCGAGCTATCAGAGGAGGAGATAAACGCCTCCTTGAAGCGGGGGGAGCCCTTGCTTCCGACGGCGCCAAGGGGGGAGGTCCCGCCGGTCTTGTTCAAAGAGATGCTCGCCCGGTTAGCCCTTATCATCGATGAGAGAATCCCCAGGAAGATTGCCGGTCTGGGCAGGCTCATGGGCGGCAGCGGATTGGGAATCGAAGAGGTCGGCCCGTTCGTTGAGAAATTTGAAGCCGGTGACGATCGTTTCTTTGAGCAGTTGGCCAGAGAGTGGGAGATAGAGAAGTCTGTCATTCTCTTCATGGCCACGCAACTCTTAAATCCATTCTATGATGCCTCTTCCCAAGGTCTAAGACCGAAGATCAACCACCATAACTGGGGCAGAGAGATTTGTCCGGTCTGCGGCGGCAAGCCCTTTATCGCGAAATTGAGAAGAGAGGATGGACTCAAGATCTTATGCTGTGATGCCTGCAATACGCAGTGGTGGATTCAGCGGATCCACTGTGCTCACTGCGGCAATACCGAGAGCCGGGGGTTTACCCTATTCTCCATTGAAGAAGACCAAGCTCATCAGCTCGAAGTCTGCAACGAGTGCAAGAGGTATATCAAATTGGTGGGTGAAGGGATGGCCGAGCGCCAACCAATCCCAAGGGTGGAAGATGTTGCCACCATTAAACTCGACATGATCGCCAAAAAGAAGGGGTACCTGCCGCTAGTCCAAATGCCGGCCGGTCAGAGCCGGTTGATATGATGAAGGATGTTGCATCGATCATCCTTACCGGCGGCAAGAGCAAGAGGATGGGAAGCGACAAGTGCGCCCTTAAGCTCTCCGATAAGAGCATCCTTGCCGAGCTGATCGATCTTGCCGGGCCCATTTCGAGCGAGATCATCCTAGCCGGCGGCCAATTCGAAAAGTTAGCCGCCTATGAGGTCAAAACCGTTCAGGACGAGGCGGCCGGTCTCGGCCCCCTTTCAGGGATTCTGGCCGGTCTCAAGGGTTCAAACTCAGAACATAATCTGGTCGTATCCTGCGACATGCCCTTCGTTAACAGAGATTTGATAAAAGAGATGATCGGGCGGGCGGCCGGAAACGATGTGGTCGTCTGCGAATCGCCCAATGGCCTAGAGCCCCTCTGCGCTCTCTACTCCAAGGCCTGTATTCCTCATATCGAAGCGGCCTTGGCTAAGGGTGAGAGGAAGGTCATCTCCTTCTTTGGTGAGGTCAGAGTCGAAGTCATCGCCCAAGGTGAGGTGGCCAAGATAGATCCCGATTTCTTGACCTTCTTCAACATCAATACCCCGCTCGATTTCGAGCGGGCCAGGGAGATAAGAGAGATGAAGCTTACGGGAGAGATAGAATGAAGCCCAAGGTGGTCATCGTCATCGGAAAATCTAATAGCGGGAAGACGACGCTGATTGAGGGGCTCATTCCGGAGTTGACCAAGAAGGGATATAGGGTGGCCACGGTGAAAAGGGCGCGGCACGGTTTTGAGATAGATAAACCGGGCAAGGACTCGCACAAACACGCAAGGGCGGGAGCGAGCGCGGTCCTTGTCGTCTCCGATGACCGCTTGGCCCTCATCAAAGAGCTTGAGGGCGAGCCGCCGCTTGGAGATCTGATCGAAGCTCATTTTGAAGCGTTCGACCTGGTGATCGTCGAGGGCTTCAAGGAGGAGGGTTATTCCAAGATACTGGTTTTAAGGGGCCTTGAGGGCGAGGAAGAGTTCTTGAGACTTTCAAGTATCTTAGCTCTGGTCAGCGACGAGGCAAAGGATTTTGGAAGCAAGAGATTTAGAAGCAGCCAGGCTGTAGAGGTAGCAGCCTTCATCGAGAAAGAGATAATAGCAGCTAAATAAGGGTAAATCCCTTTGACAGCCCTTTGCGCTTTGTGCTATATATACAGAGTCTTTTTGAAAAATTGGGAGGAAATCTAAATGACATTACTTGGTCTTATCGGCGGGCTTGGCATACCGGAACTTGTAATAATCTTGGTCATAGTCTTGGTCATCTTCGGGCCAAAGAAACTTCCCGAGATCGGCAAGGCCCTTGGCTCGGGCATCCGCGAGCTCAAAAAGGGAGCCGAAGGCAAGGATGAAGAGACCGAGGTTAAGAAGGAAAACGCCGAGGGCGAAGAGAAGAAATAAGGATTTATTATCCGGCAAATTTAACCGTTCAATCAAGAGAGATACCGCTTGGGTGCGGTATCTTGCGTTTTGAGGGGTTTTTGTAGCTTTTCTATTTCACTTACTTAATATATATTTTGTAATCGGAAGGCGCCCAATCTCTAACTGACCAAAGGAAGGTTGGAATCAAAAAAATAAAGGGGGTTAGCAGGGCGATCCCTTTCCGAAATTTTTGGTGCCATAGTCAAAAAAGGGGTTTTTAGTTGAAGATTAACACGCCTTTTAAGAAGCCGATTTCGGCTGTTTTTGTAGCTCTACTGATGTTTAGTACGCTATTTGGCCTTATCGGTTGCTCGCCAACCGCTAAAAAGACTGAGCCTAAAGGCGAAAAACTGATCTTGGCCACCACCACCAGTACCCAGGACAGCGGCCTCTTGGACGTTCTCATCCCAATGTTTGAAACCGACTACGGCTATAAGGTCAAAGTGGTGGCCGTCGGATCCGGCGAAGCGATGCAATTGGGGAGCAACGGAAATGCCGACGTTCTGCTGGTCCACGCCCCTGCCGATGAGGAGACTTTCATGGAGAACGAGTTCGGCAAGGACCGTAAGGCCGTTATGCACAATGACTATGTCTTATTGGGCCCAGCACAAGATCCGGCTGGGATTAGGGGAATGAAGGTGGCCGACGCTTTTAAGACCATCATGGAGAAGAAGGCCGTCTTCGTCTCACGGGCCGATAATTCGGGCACCCACAAAAAGGAGCTTAAGATCTGGGGCGCCATGGAGCCCTTGTGGGATAACTATCTTGAGAGCGGTCAAGGCATGGGCGATAGCTTGACTTTGGCCAGCAACAAGGGCGCCTACATATTGGCCGACCGCGGCACCTATCTTGCCATGAAGGGTGCGCTTGAACTGGGCATTATGGTGGAGGGGGAGGATATCATGTTCAATCCTTACCACGTTATTACAATCAACCCGGATGAGTTCGAAAAGGTCAACTATCAGGGGGCATCAGACTTCATGAATTTCATAACCCATGCAAAAACCCAGAAATTCATCGGCGAGTTCGGAGTGGATAAGTTCGGCCAGCCGCTCTTCTATCCGGATGCGGCTTAAGATTTAAAGAGAGGTTCGATGGAACTTCTGATAGAGGGATTTAAAGAGGCTCTCCATATCCTCTTATCCTTGGATCCTCAAGTAATCGAGATAACCAAGCTGACCCTGAAGATCTCAGGGTCAGCTACCCTTTTTGCCCTCATCATCGGCATACCCTTCGGTCTCTTTCTGGCCTTATACAGGTTTCCCGGCCGCCGGCTGATCGCCTCCCTGGTCAATACGGGCATGGGGCTTCCCCCGGTCGTGGTCGGTCTATTTTTGGCCCTCATCCTCTGGCGAAGCGGACCGCTCGGTTTTTTGGAGATCATGTATACTCCCCTTGCCATGGTGGCAGCCCAAGTCGTCATCGCCCTTCCTCTGGTCACCGGTTTTACCATGGCGGCCATCGGCGCCCTCGATCCCGATATCATTCTGCAGGCCAGAGCCCTTGGGGCCTCTAAAGGCCAGTCGCTTCTGGTCGTCCTGAAGGAGGCCCGCCTGGGAACCTTGGCCGCGGCCATGGCCGGCTTTGGCGGCATCATCTCCGAGATCGGCGCCGTTCTGATGGTGGGGGGGAACATCAAGAATCAGACGCGCGTCCTTACGACGGCCATCGTTCTTGAGACCAGGATGGGCCGGTTCGAGGCGGCCATCGCCCTTTCGATAATCCTGCTCGTTTTGAGCTTCTCCGTGAACTACGCCTTGACCGTCATCCAGCAGAGGGGGAGTGAGAATTGGCCGCGTCGCTTCTTAAAGTAGAGAACTTAAAGCACCGCTTTGGCGAAAGACTGGTTTTGAACCTTCCTTCATTTCAACTTGAAAGGGGAGAGACCACCGTCATCTTCGGTCCAAATGGATCGGGCAAGAGCACTCTGCTGCGCATTTTGGCTCTCCTGGAGAGGCCCAGCGAGGGCCGAAGCTATTATGATGGCCGCCAGGTCTCTTCCAAGAACTCCCTTGAGCTTGCAAGAAATGTGGTCCTGCTCTTACAGAAACCCCTCTTCTTTGCCGGAAGCGTGGCCGAGAACATCCTATTTGGGCTCAAAGTCAGAAGGGTTCCAAAGGAGGTGGCCCAAGAGAGGCTAAGCAGGGCGGCCGCCCTCTTCGAACTCGATGACTTATTGAAGAGGAGACCTCAAGATCTCTCCGGAGGAGAGCTGCAGCGGGTCAACTTGGCTCGGGCCTTCATACTCCAGCCCAAGGTCCTTCTGTTGGACGAACCATTCTCGGCTTTGGACGCGGCGATAAGGAATGATCTGATGGCCGTACTTAAAAGGGTCATCAAAGAGACCGACCAGACCACGCTCTTTGTCACTCATCACCGAGAGGAGGCGGCCCTTTTGGCCAAGCGGATGGTCGTCATGTTGAACGGTCAAATCGTCCAGGATGGCTCAGTCGAGGAGATCTTCTTGCGACCGGCCGGTCCCGAGGTGGCCAGGCTGATGGGAACCGAAGCGATACTCTACGGCCGGGTCGCCGAGAGATTGGGCGAGCTGGCCAGGGTAGCCGTGGGAGACGGGAGGTTCATCGTCGATGTTGGCGGAAAAGCGGGAGATGAGGTTACCCTCTTCATCCGGCCCGAAGACGTCTTCATCGCCAAGGAAAAGGTTCAAAGCAGCATCAGGAATTGGTTTGAAGGAGAGATAGTCGAGGTTGATTTCTTAGGACACCTCTTTCTCTTAACCCTCGATTGCGGGTTTCCGCTCAAAGCCATGGTGACCGGCCTTGCCCGCGAAGAGCTTGGCCTAGAGGTGGGCACTTCCGTTTTTGCCGGCGTTAAATCCTCCTCCATCCACGCTGTCAAAAGCTAGGCCGCCTGCGATTTTACATCGCTTAAGGAGTAGATTAAAATAGCTAGTTACTCGGTGTTACATATTGCGACCGAGGGCGATGCGCGATAGGTAATTTTAGGCGGTGATATTACGCTTAAGCCAAAAGAGGCTTTAGAAATAATTTTGAACGAGATAAGGCCGCTCCAAGCGGTAGAGATGCCCTTGTCCGCCTCCCTCAGCCAAGTCCTGGCCGAAGATATCTTCTCAAAGGAGCCCATTCCCCCCTTCGACAACTCGGCTATGGACGGCTACGCTGTAAGGTTTGCGGGCGCCCGTGGGGCTTCCAAGGATGGGCCGGTAAAGCTCAAAGTCATCTCTGACCTGGCCGCCGGCTGCTCGGATGAGTTTACGGTCAGCGCGGGTCAAGCGATAAGGATAATGACCGGGGCGCCCATCCCAAGCGGGGCCGATACGGTCGTCAAACAAGAGGATACCGATATGGGGGGCGATGAGGTTGCCATATTCTTTCCCCCAAAACTTGGAGATAACATCCGCCTAGCCGGTGAGGATATTGCCAAAGGCGAGAAGGTCTTGGAGGCCAAGCACCTCTTGCGGCCGGCCGAGATCGGGGTGCTGGCCTCTTTGGGCTGCTCGAAACTTAAAGTCTTTGCCCGGCCCAAGGTTCAAATCCTCTGCACGGGCGATGAGCTCATCGGGATAGATGAGGCGATGGCTCCTGGCAAGATTAGAAACAGCAATGCCTACTCATTGAGCTCGCAGGTGAAGGCGGCCGGAGCCGAGGCGCTCGGCTTTAGCACCGTCAGAGACGACCCGCAGGCGACCAAAAAAGCGATAAGCGAAGGGCTTAAATCGGCCGACGTCCTCATCATCACGGGCGGAGTCTCGGTCGGCGATTACGATTTTGTAAAGGAGGCCATGGAGACCCTCGGGGCCGAGCAAAAATTCTGGAAGGTCGCCCAGAGGCCCGGCATGCCGCTTGCCTTCTGGCTGCTTGGCGGCAAACCCGTCTTTGGACTTCCCGGAAATCCCGTCTCAACCATGGTCTGCTTTGAGGAGTACGTGCGGCCGGCCCTGCTCAAGATGATGGGAAGAAAGCACCTCTTCCGCCCAGAAGCTCAGGCCATCCTAAAAGAGGATTTTAAGAAGAAGGTTGCTCGCCAGTTTTTCGTTCGCGTTATAGTGCGCGCAGAGGATGGCCGCCACTACGCTTCGCTTACCGGGCCGCAGGGCTCGGGGATACTCAAATCTATGACGCTGGCAAACGGCCTTGCCGTTATACCGGCTGAAACCGACTTTGTAGCAGCGGGCGATCCGGTCAAAGTCCACCTGACCGAACTGCCGGAAGACCACTAAAGGGTGAGCAACGTGAGTGAGCTTATCGATCCATACGGCAGAAGAATAAATTATCTTCGGATATCCATCACCGATAGGTGCAACTTAAGGTGCCGATACTGCGTGCCCGAAGGCGGACTGAAATGTATCAAACCGCGCTCGGGTCTCCTCTCCTTTGAAGAGATGATCAGCTTGACCTCGATTCTAGCCGAGGAAGGGATCGAGCGGGTCAAGATCACGGGCGGCGAGCCGCTCACAAAGAAGAGTATCACCACGCTCATCAATGGTCTGGCCGCTATCAAAGGGATAAAGGACCTCTCTATCACCACCAATGGTCTTCTCTTGGCCGATCAGGCTGGATTACTCAAGGCGGCTGGGCTGAGCCGGGTGAACATTAGTTTGGACTCTCTGGACGGCGAGAAGTATTCTCGCTTGACCCGAGGCGGAGATCTAAGCGCGGTTCTAAAGGGACTTAAGGTGGCTCTTGAGGCAGGTTTTGATCCCATTAAGATAAACGTCGTCCTCATGAAGGGGATAAACGATGGGCTGGCCGATCTGGCCGCCTTCCTTGAGTTCATAAAGGAACGCCCCATCCACTTAAGGTTCATCGAATTCATGACGCTGGGAGACGGCGTCGATCCCGAATTTTTCATTCCTTCCTCTGTGATCATCGAGCGGGTAAGAAGCCTTGCCAGTCTGGTTCAGATCGAATCGCCAGCGGGCGGCGGGCCGGCCAGATACTTCGGTGTCAAAGGGGCGCGCGGCACGGTCGGGTTCATCTCTGCGATGAGCGATCCCTTTTGTGCAGAGTGCAACCGAATCAGGCTATTGGCCACCGGTGCCCTAAAGACCTGCCTCTTCACTCCCGAAGAGATCGACATAATCGGCCCGTTAAGAAACGGGGCGAGCGACGAGGAGATGAAGAGGATCCTCAAAGATGTTTTAGCCGGCAAACCCAAGGATCGCCTGGGCGGCCAGGGTGAGGATTTCAAATGGCGGATGTCCGAAATAGGAGGCTAAATCGTGAAGGATGACGATCGGACCAAGGTCCATATAATAGATGTCAGCCCCAAGGCCGAGACGCTGAGAGAGGCCGTTGCCAAGGGCTCTATCAGGATGAAGAAGGAGACGGTCGATCTGATCTTAGCGGGCAAGATGAAGAAGGGTGACGTCTTGGCCGTGGCCCAGGTGGCCGGGGTGATGGCGGCCAAAAGTACGCCGAGCCTAATTCCTCTCTGCCATCCCTTGAGGATCACCGGCGCAGACATCGATTTTAAAGTCGGGGAAGATATAATTGAGATAGTCGCCCGCGTCAGGTGTTTGGATAGGACCGGGGTAGAGATGGAGGCCCTGACGGCTGTGACTGCCGCGGCTTTGACCATCTATGATATGTGCAAATGGACGGATAGGGGCATGGAGATAGGCGAAATACACCTCGTCAGCAAGACGGGCGGAAAGAGCGGAAACTACCAAGCTAAATAGGGGGTCATCCATGAAGCTAGGTATCTTAACCATCAGCGATAGAGCGGCAGCGGGCGAGCGGGGGGACGGCAGCGGTACCCTGATTGCCGAGATTATGAGGGACGAAGGGGCGGAGGTCGTCGCCTACGAGATAGTGTCAGACGAAAAGAAGCTGATAACCAAAAACCTCATCAGGATGGCCGATGATCTCAAAGTTGATCTCATCATCACGACGGGCGGCACCGGTCTTAGCCCTCGAGATGTTACCCCCGAAGCGACTCTTTCGGTCATCGAGCGCGAGGCGCCTGGTCTCTCCGAAGCGATCAGGGCGGAGAGCTTGCGAATCACCCCTAACGCGATGCTTTCAAGGGGTGTGAGTGGGGTGCGCGGAAAGACCCTCATCGTCAATCTGCCCGGCAGCCCCAAGGCGGTCAAAGAGGGGCTCTTGGTCATCATCCCCGCCCTCGGCCACGGCATCGATATTTTGCGAGGCCTTGGCGAAGAGGCCGCCTCAGACGAGCGTTTGTAAACCGCAATAATCTTTGCGCCAAATCTCCTCCAAAGTTTTTGAAGCTAACTTCCATTTAGGGGCATCATGTTAATATATGCAACGAATTGCCGGTCTATTAAAAGGAGGATTAGCATGAAGAAGAACATGGGAACGGCGGACAGGGTCATCAGGCTTATAATCGCAATCGGGATATGGGTTCTCTACGCGATGGGCAGGATCGAAGGTCTTTTTGGAGTTATCCTTGGAATAATCGGCGGCATCTTCTTGGCGACCAGTTTGCTTGGCTTCTGCCCGCTCTATGTGCCCTTTAATTTCTCCACCAAGATGGACTAGTTATCTAAAGCTGCAGGTGTTAGTTGTGGAGCATTGTCTGGTCAACACGACTCTTTTGAGGCGCCGCAGTTATAAAAAAGGCAATGGGCGCCTCATTCTTGCTTGAAACTGGAAATTTCAGTCGAAAGGAGGTGAGAGGGAGTTGGTCAACAAAACTGAGGAGTCATCGAAGGAATGGGAGGCTAGTGGACTCTTTATTCTGGCAGGTCTATTTATCGGCATGGGGATTGGCTGGGCGCCAGGCTACCTTGCCTGGGGCCTCTTCATGGGCCCCAGGCGTCGGCCTTCTAGCCATGGCGATAACGAGGCTTTAAGTTTGGCGGTGGGTGAGATCGAGCCGCCAAATATCAATAAGGAATATTAACCACTCTTATTTATTGATGCAAAAAATCCAGCTTCCCGCTTGAAATTGCATTTTGGGGTATTTATGGCAGCGCGCCATCAACCTAACGCTCTCATCCTTGCGCTTATCGCCTCGATGATCGGTTCTATGGTGTCGTACTTTTCGAGATCTTCCGGCTTGATTTCCGAGGCCTCAAAGAGGTCCGCCCAGACCCTTTCGGCTATCCACTGGGCATATTTCTTGGTGCTTCCATGCCTTGACTTGTAGATGACGACAGTTTTCATCCCCTCTTTACCTCACTTTCCCATCGGGCCGGCTAGGCAAGCATATATTGACAAACGCCCCTCTTAAACCAATTTATCAGAAATCGGTCCATAAGGTAAGATTGAAAAAAACTTCACATCCCTTGAGGGAGGCTGACTGCCCAAATACCTCTTAAAATTACCCTTTGCAGCCGCCTTATTTGTATTTTGCACCTTTCTTGGTATGATGTATAAACTTTAAAAGTTCAAGGGGTAAGCGATGGGTAGCAGGAAAAAAAGGACGATAATCACCATCATTCTGATACTCTTTTTTTTGGCGGCGCTCCTCTACACCACGGCGAGTTCCTTCAATTACTACCGGACGCCGAGCGAGGTCTCTGGCGACCCCTCTCTCTCTGGTAAGCGGATAAAGGTTGCAGGTCGCCTCTCTTCGGAGATTGCGCCGGTGGTGGGCGGCGGACAGGCCTTTACCATCACCGATGATAAGACGGATATCAGGGTCACTTATGACAAGTCTCTGCCCCCTTCGCTTGGCGCTGAGACCGAGATAATAGTCGAGGGGACTTTTGATGGTAAAAATGGGCTGATCGAGGCGGACTTGGTTCTGACCAAATGTCCCTCCAAATATTCTTCCAAATGATGAGGTAGCAATGGCGCAGCTTGGCAGGATAAGCATCCTTATCTCCCTTCTATCTTCGGCCACCGCGGCCGCAGCCTTGCTCTATGGGCTCAAGATGAGACATGCAAAATCGGTAAGAGGCGGCCACTTGGCCCTCCTTGTCACCCTCTTTTTTACCGCGCTCGCCTCGCTTGCCTTACTCATCGCCTTTTTGACGAGGGATTTTTCTCTCACCTACGTCTACAATCATTCCAACCGGAGTCTCTCTCCGCTCTTTACGATCAGCGCTTTTTGGGGGGGTCAAGAGGGTTCGCTCCTCTTTTGGCAGCTTCTAACCTCGATCTGTAGCGCGGTCTTCTTGGCGAGCGACAGAAAAGGGCGGCTGAGTCAGCACGCTCTTTTCATCCTGGCTCTGGTGCAGCTCTTTTTTCTGGTCCTTCTGGCCGAGCCGGCCAGCCCCTTCAAGCTGATGGGTCAACTACCATCTGACGGCCTCGGTCTAAACCCGCTCCTTCTCCACCTTCAGATGGTCTTTCATCCACCCATCCTCTTTATGGGTTACGCCGCCTTTACCATACCGTTTGCCCTTGGCCTGGCCGCTCTGACCACCGGTCAGACCGATGGGGCCTGGGTTGAGCGGGCCAAGAAATGGACTCTTTTTGCTCACCTCTGTTTGGGCATCGGGATCCTGCTTGGCGCCCTCTGGGCCTACGATGAATTGGCCTTTGGCGGCTACTGGGCCTTCGATCCGGTCGAAAATGCTTCGCTTCTTCCTTGGCTGGCCGGCTCGGCCCTCCTTCATTCCTTAAACATCCACCAGAGGCGGGCCATCTTAAAGATCTGGTCGGTGGCACTGGCCGCCATCGCCTTCTTCTCCTGTCTGCTCGCCACCTTCATCACCAGGAGCGGGGTCATAGAGTCGGTCCATGCCTTCGGCCACTCGCCGATTGCCGCCTATTTCACCTGGTTTCTAGTCGTCCTGACCGCGGCCTTCATAATTCTCATCATCTTCAAGGGGCGGGTTTTTGCGTCCGATGAGATGGAATCGCTTCTCTCCAAGGACTACGGCTTCCACTTAAACAACATCCTTCTCGTCTTTTTTTCGATCGTCATCACGTTCGGCACCTTCTATCCCGTCATTACCGAGGCCGCCTTCGGCAGCCGGATATCGCTCGGCCCGCTCTTCTTCAATCGCATCATCCCGCCTCTGGGTTATATATATCTATTATTTTTGGGCATCTGTCCCCTCTTGGGCCAGAAAGCGACCGAGCGGGAAATGCTTATCAAAAAGATGACCTATCCGCTGCTTGCCGCGGCGACTCTCTTCAGCCTGGCCTTCTTCCTTTGGGGCAATAGGCTCATGGGAAGTTTGGGGTTTGGCATCTCTGCCTTCACCTTCGTCGCCACCCTTTCCGCCATATTTTCGGCTAGAGTTGAGGGGACTTCTTCGCTTGCACAAAGATTTGTCTCAAACCGCTCAAAATACGGCGGCTATCTGGCCCATCTTGGGATCGCCATAATCTTTGTCGGACTCATCGGGACCAATTTTTACGCCGCAAGCGGTCAGGCCACCTTAAAAAAGGGAGAGTCATTCATGGTGGGAGACCTTCAGGTGACAAATCTTGCGGTTAGCGTAAAAGAAGACGAAAGCAGAGTCGAAAACATCGCCGCCTTGAGCGTAGAGACCGGGGGCGAGCGGATGATAAGGGTTGAGCCAAAGCTCATTTTTCACAAGGACTTTGGCAAATCGACGGCTAAAGTAGATATCAAGGGGGGCCTTTTGCGGGATATCTATGCCAATCTGATGAAATTCCATGAGGACGGCACCGTTCACGTCGAGATCAAGATAAACCCCTTTGCCTCCTGGCTCTGGATGGGCGCCTGGGTCCTCTTTAGCGGAACCTTGGCCGCCTTCTGGCCCAAGGGGCGCGGCCGGTAACTCAATTTTGGAGCGGGATATGAAAGTCGATTCCGATTCGATCATAATCGAGAACTTAAGCTTGAGTTATGGCGTCCGCCGGGCCGTTTCGGGACTCGACCTTAAGGTGGAGAGGGGAGAGACTCTGGCCATCTACGGGCCGAACGGGGCCGGCAAGACGAGCCTGCTAAAACTGATTGCTACCCTGCTTAAACCCAAATCAGGCTCGATATCATACTTTGGTCTAACTTCCAGAGACGATCCGGCCTCCGTCAAGAGGATGATCGGATACTCCGCCCACGAAACGCTCCTCTACAAGGACCTGACCGCCCAGGATAACCTGATTTTCTATGGCGGTCTCTACGGCCTCTCCGATCCCAAGCGGCGCGCCTTAGAGATTTTGGACCTGGTCGGCTTGAGCGGGCGAAGGGGCGATGCGGTAAGATCGCTTTCGAAGGGGATGGGTCAACGCCTGGCCATCGGTCGCACCCTCCTGCACGATCCGCAAATAATCCTTCTTGATGAGCCGCTTAGCGGGCTTGACCTCAGAGCCGCCTCCATCTTTGAGCGGCTAATGAGCCGTTTAAAAGAGGATAAAAAGACGGTCATCTTCACCACCCATGATTTTGAGAGCGGTCTTGGCCTCTCTGACTCGGCCGCCGTCATGGCGGGCGGCAAGATAAGGTTTAGAAGCCAAGGGGAGGCGCCGAGCCCAAACGATTTCAAAGAGATATACGCCTCTGCGCTAGAAGGGGGCCCCTAAAGCCATTAAAGAGATACTCGTCTTGATGAAGAAGGACTTGAAACTCGAGCTTGTCACCAAGGAGAGCATGAGCGCCATGCTGATCTTCGCCCTCCTTGTCATGGCTACCTTCGGTCTCGCCTTTGGAGGCGAGCTTCCAAAGGGAATGGCCGCGGCCGGGCTGCTCTGGATAACCTTCCTCTTTGCCCACATCCTGGGCTTAAACCGCGCGTTCTTCTACGAGAAGGAGGAGGGCTGTATGGAGGGGCTTCTTCTTGCCCCGATCGACCGCTCCTGCATATATATCTCCAAGGTCCTCTCCAACTTCATCTTCTTGTCTCTGATGGAGGCCCTGGTCATACCGATCTTCCTGATCTTCTTTGCCGGTTCGGCCTTAAGCCTCATCTCTTGGCTGATGCTTGCAACCTTAGTCCTGGCCAACCTCGGGATGTCGGTCATCGGCGTCTTGCTCGCGGCCATCTCGATGAATACCAGGGCAAGGGATCTCATGCTTCCCCTCCTCTTCATCCCGGTCATCGTGCCGGTCCTGCTTGCTGCCATAAAATCGACCGAGATAATCACCGCAGGCGGGGAGGCCGGCGCGCTATTTGTTTGGCTGAGACTCCTTCTCTTTTATGATATCATCTTTGCATTGGTCGCCTTTTTGACCTTTGAATATGTCGTGGAGGAGTAGATATTGCATAGCGGCCAGCGCCTTGCACCCCTAAGGCTCATCGCCTTCATATCCGTCCTTTTATCACTCTATCTGGTCTTCTTTTATGCTCCGATCGATAGCTATCTTGGGCCGGTCCAGAAGATCTTCTACATCCACTTCGCGACCGCCATAATCCCTTATCTCGCCTTTCTGCTGGTGTTTTTGGCAAGCGTGGCTTATCTTTCGACCAGAAGGAGGGCTTTCGATCGATTGGCCCACGCTGCGGCCGAGGTGGGCCTCCTCATTGATACGATTTTGCTGGTGACCGGGACCATTTTCGGCAAGCCGACCTGGGGGGTCTGGTGGGTCTGGGAGCCGCGCCTAACTACTTCGCTCATCATGTGGCTCCTCTACGCCGGCTATCTCATGCTCCGCTCCATGACCTTGGACGGCGACAAGCGGGCAAGCCTTTCAGCCGTTTACGGCATAGCGGCCTTTGTCAGCGTTCCGATATCCTTCATGTCGATCAGATGGTGGCGGTCCGTCCATCCCCTTCTGATCTCGCCAAGCAAGATAAACTTGGATCCCTCGATGTGGGGGGTGGCCTTGTCCACCCTTGCCGCCTTCACCCTCTTATTTTTCTATCTCTTGCTCCTTAAAATGGAACTCATTGCCGTTCAAGATGGCATAGATGAAGTCAAAGAAGAAATGGGGGACCTGATATGAGCTACGTCTTAGCCGCCTATTTTGCCGCCTGGCTCCTGCTCTTTCTCTACGTATCCAGTCTGGAGATGAGGGCCGCCTCTTTGAGGAGGGATCTTAACCGGCTAAAAGAGGGCATAAAGGACGGTCGGGCTTGATATGGAGCGCTTAAGCGTCGTCTTTATGCTGCTTAGCATCTTCGCCTATCCACTCGCTTTTCTGGCCTATCTTGAGCACTTCTTCACCAGAAGGAGGATGATGGCAGGTTTGGCCACGGCCATTCTCGCCTTCGGCCTTGCTGCTCAGACGATTTCCTTCATTTTTCGGATGAGCGCTTCGGGCCACCTGCTTGGGGCGAGCGCCTACGAGTCTCTGGCCTTGGCCGCCTGGTTCGTCGTCCTTGGCAACCTGATGGTCGAGCGGTACCTCAAGATAAAGACCTTGGGGCTGGTCGTCACCCCGGTCGCTCTGCTCTTTCTCCTTAGAGCCTACTCCTACTATAAACCGCCGAGCGCCAGGGTCGCGCCCATTTCCGGCTCGTTCGTCGATATCCACTTCATCTCGATGTTTACGGCCTCGGCCGCCTTCGCCATAGCGGCGGCCTCAGCTATCCTCTATCTGATTCAGGAACATAACTTCAAGAAGAAGAGAGCGAGCGGTCTTGCCATGCGCCTTCCCTCCTTAAGCATCTTGGAGCGGGCCGAAGAGGGGGCGGTCATTTTGGGTTTCATCTTTCTGACCATCACGCTGATCACCGGGGCCATTAGGGCCAATCAGGTCTGGGGCACCTTTGTCGATGCCATCGTCATCGCCTCGGGCGTGGCTTGGCTGATATATCTCGCCTATATCCTGCTTAAAATGGTAATCGGTCTGCGCGGACGCAAACCGGCCCTCCTTGCCATCATCGGTTTCGGGGTCATTCTTGCCATACGATTTGCCGTTGTGCCGTATCTTAGTTATCTGCACGGCTACCGGGCTTAGATGCCATGGCCAAAAGGGGTTTTTGATGGGTTACTATCCGATAAATATCGATCTTGAAGGGGTAAATTGCCTGGTGGTCGGCGGCGGAACGGTGGCCGAGAGGAAGATCTTGAACCTGATTGAGGCGGGCGCCAAGGTAAAGGTCGTATCGCCCGATTTGACGCCTGCCTTAAGTCAACTTAAAGAGGCCTCAAAATTGGAGCACGTCAAAAGGGTCTACCGAGCCGGCGATCTTGAGGGAGCCCGCCTCGTCATAAGCGCAACCAGGGATGCTGCGGTCAACGGGGCCGTATCAAAAGAGGCTAAACGGTCCCACCTTCTCATCAATGTGGTCGATGCCCCAGGTCTCTGTAATTTCATCGTTCCCTCGACCGTCAGGCGGGGCGATCTCACCGTTGCCATATCCACCTCTGGGACGGCGCCGGCCCTGGCCAAGAAGATACGGAGGGATTTGGAAGATCTCTTCGATGAGGCCTACTCCGATTATCTGGCCATCCTCTCTGAGGCGCGCGCCGCGATAAAGGAGAGGTACGGGGCCGAATCCGAAAGAGCCAAGGCCTGGGAGCGGATAGTCGATCTGGACATCGCCGATCTTTTGAAGAAGGGCAACCTAAAAACCATAAAAGAGATGGTGAACGGGTGCATATAATCGTAAGCGGCCTGAGCCACAAGACGGCGCCGGTCGAAGTGAGAGAGAAGTTTGCCCTCTCGGGACCAAGACTCGAACAAGCCCTTTTGACGCTTTCCTCAAGAGAATATTTGAGCGAGACCGTCATCATCTCCACCTGCAACCGGAGCGAAATCTACGCCGTAGCGAGCGACCCGCTCCACTTTAAGGCCGAGATAAGGGAGTTTCTGCCCAGCCTCTGCGGCCTCGAGGCGGCCGAGATAGCTAAATACCTCTATTTCAAGGAGACCGATGAGGCCGTAAGCCACCTCTTCTCGGTCGCGGCCAGCCTAGATTCTATGCTGGTCGGCGAGGCTCAAATATTAGGTCAGGTCAAAGAGGCCTACGAGGCGGCCTTGGAGAGCGGAGTGACCGGCTCCATCTTCAATCGGCTCTTTAGGGAAGCCATCCTGATCGGCAAGAGGGTGAGAAGCGAGACATCGATCGGGGAGAACGCCATCTCGATAAGCTCGGTTGCCGCCTCCTTGGCCAAGAAGGTCTTTGAGTCTCTGGAGGGGCGGACCGTCCTCGTCCTTGGGGCGGGCGAGATGGGCGAGCTTGCGGTCAAAAACCTCATCGCAAGCGGAGCGAGCTCCATCTTCGTGGCCAACCGTAGCTTTGCCGCAGCTGAAGAGATGGCCAAGAGATTCGACGGCCGGGCCGTCAAATTCGATGATTTTCCCGCCGAGCTAACTCGGGCCGATATAGTCGTCGGCTCGACGGCCGCTCCCCACTCTGTGGTCACCAAGGAACAGGTGGCTGCGGCCATGCGGGCAAGGCGCGGCCGGCCCATCTTCTTCATCGATATAGCCGTGCCCAGAGATATCGACCCCAAAGTCGATGAGCTGGAGAACGTATTTCTTTACGACATCGACGACTTAAAGTCGGTGGCCGACCTAAATCTGGCCGAACGCAAAAAGGAGGCGGCCAAGGCGGCCAGGATAGTCGAGGCCGGCGTCGTCTCTTTCGTCTCCTGGCTGGGCTCACTTGAGGTCGTTCCGACCATCTTGGCCCTGAAGCGGGAGGCCGAGGAGATCCGAAGCTTCGAGACCGAGAAGTTTCTCTCCAAACTCTCTCACCTCTCTGCGGCCGATAAAGAGACAATAGACGCCCTTTCGAGTTCGATAATAAACAAACTGCTTCATCGCCCGATAATTTCACTCAAGGAATGTGCCAACACCAAGGGCGGCTATGTTCACATAGATTCCTTGAGACGGATCTTCAGCTTGACCGAAGGCGGTGATGACAAAGAATGAAGAGGAAAAAGATAGTTATCGGCAGCCGCGAGAGCAGGCTCGCCCTTTTTCAGACAAGCCTTGTGGCCGAAAGGCTTAAGAGCGACTTTGAGGTGGAGATAGTCAAGATCAAGACGACCGGCGATAAGATTTTGGACTCAGCCCTCTCGGCTATCGGAGACAAGGGCCTCTTCACCAAGGAGATAGAGACGGCTCTGCTTGATGGGGAGATAGATATGGCCGTTCACAGCATGAAGGATCTGCCGACCGAGCTTCCGGCCGGGCTCATGATAGGGGCCATACTAGAAAGGGAGGATGCCGGCGACGCCTTGATCTCGAAGGGAAACCTTCCCCTGGCTAAGCTTCCCAAAGGGGCAAAGGTGGCAACCAGCAGCCTTCGCCGCCGGGCCCAACTATTGAGCTTGAGAAGTGATTTAGAGGTGGTCGACATCAGGGGCAATCTCGATACCAGGATCAACAAGTTCGATGGCGGCGATCTGGACGCCGTAGTCTTGGCGGCGGCCGCCCTCATCAGGATGGGGCACAAGGAGAGGATCGCCCAAAAGTTCACCCCCGATGAGATGCTTCCGGCCGTTGGTCAGGGGGCCATCGGCATAGAGACAAGGGCCGGCGACGAACGGGTTTATGCGGCCATAGCGGGCCTCAATCATCCGGCCACCTCGGTGGCCGTTCTGGCCGAGCAGGCCTTTTTGCGTAGGCTCGAGGGCGGTTGTCAGATACCGGTTGGAGCGCTCAGTTCGCTAGATGATGAAGGTCTTGAGCTGATCGGGCTCATTTCGGATTTGAGCGGCAAGAGATTGATAAAGGGCTGGATGATCGATGAAGAGATCCGCCCCGAAGAACTTGGCAAAAACCTTGCCGAAAACTTGCTCAAACAGGGGGCGGGCGAAATACTCAAAGAGATAAGGGAGAGGGCTCCAGGTGATAAGGATGGCTAAGGGTAAGGTCTTTCTGATAGGGGCCGGCCCGGGCGATCCCGGGCTCATAACGGTCAAGGGCAAAGAGGCTACCTCGGCGGCCGGCGTTGTCATCTACGATTATTTGGTAAATCCTGCTCTGCTCAAATATGCCAATGAGCAGGCCGAGCTCATCCATGTGGGCAAGAGCGGCGCATTTCATACCCTAGAGCAGGATGAGATAAATAACTTGCTGGTCGATAAGGCCAGGGCCGGTTGGACCGTTGCTCGCCTCAAAGGGGGAGATCCCTTCATCTTCGGGCGGGGCGGCGAAGAGGCTTTGGCGCTGGCAGCTGAGGGCCTTGAATTTGAGGTCATCCCGGGCGTCTCCTCGGCTTACGCCGCTCCGGCCTACGGGGGCATTCCGGTCACCCATCGGGGGATGGCAACTTCTGTCTCTTTCATCACCGGTCACGAGGACCCCACAAAAGAGGAGAGCGAGATCGACTGGCAGGCTTTGGCCCATCTCAAAGGGACGCTCGTCTTTTTAATGGGGGTCAAAAATCTTGGCTTAATCTCAAAGCGTCTGACCGAAGCGGGCAAAAGCGGGGCGACACCTGCCGCCGTCATCAGATGGGGGACGACCGCTTCCCAAGAGACGGTCAAGGGCACTTTGAGCGACATCTCGGATAAGGTGAAGGCGGCAGGGCTCAAACCTCCGGCCATAACCGTTATCGGCCAGGTGGTCAATCTCTCCGATGACTTGGCCTGGTTTACCAAAAAACCTCTCTTTGGTAAGCGAGTGGTCGTTACTCGCGCTCGCAGCCAAGCGAGCGCCCTTAGCGCAAAGCTTGCCGCTCTTGGGGCTGAAGCCATCGAATTTGCCACTATAAAGATAGTGCCGCCCACCAATTTTGAGGCGCTAGATCTGGCAATTTCTAGTATCACTAACTCCAAACTCCCGTCTCCCGACTCCAAACCAGCCTTTGATTGGATCGTTTTTACCAGCGCAAACGGGGTTAAGGCTTTTATGGAAAGGTTGAATCATCTTGGCACAGATTTGCGAGACTTAAGTGGAATAAAAATTGCGGCCATCGGGCCTGCCACAGCAGGTGAGCTTGGGATGCACAATCTAAAGGCCGACCTAATCCCAACCGAGTTCGTGGCCGAGGCGGTGGCCCAGGCATTAAAAAGTGAGGGTGTTTCGGGGGCAAATATTTTGATTCCAAGGGCCGAAGAGGCGAGAGACGTCCTGATAACCGAGCTTGAGGCGGCCGGAGCCAAGGTTACCGTTGCCCCGGTCTATAAGACAGTCATAGACGGAGCGGGCGGCGAGCGAGCCCGGGCGATGCTGGCCAAAGGCGAGGTTGATTTCATCACCTTCACCAGCTCTTCTACGGTAAAAAACTTCGCTAAGAGCTTTAAGGGCAATAATACCGGAGAGCTTTTAAAGGGCGTAAAGATAGCCTCAATCGGCCCGATAACCTCATCTGCTGCCAAGGAGCTGGGCTTAAAAGTTGACATTGAAGCTAAAGAGTATACGATTGACGGGCTCGTTGAAGCGATCTGTAGCTATGAGGCAAAGTAGTTTAGATTGGAATTTCCAAAAAGCCGAATGGTAAAGGGCAGTAAATTAAATTTTCCTAGCTGAGACTGTGGGCCAAAGGCCCATCCACCTCTGGCGGAGAGGCTAAAATATGATAGGAATATCCAAACTATACATGGGAGCGGTCGAGCCGTCCGACGCCTTAAGATATGGGCGCAGGTCGAACTGCTTGCCCTCGCACCTCTTGCAGTTCTCGATCGACAAAAAACCGGTCATCGTTTGGAACTGCACCAAGCGCTGTAATTTGAATTGCGTCCACTGTTACTCCCGTTCGACCGATGAGGGCGGCCAAGGCGAGTTGACCACGGCTGAGGCTAAGGCGATGATCGATAACTTGGCCGATTTTGGCGCGCCCGTCCTTCTCTTTTCGGGCGGCGAGCCGCTCACCCGAAAAGACTTGCCTAAGCTTGCTGCTTACGCAAAAGTGAAGGGGCTTCGGGCCGTCATCTCCACCAACGGCACCTTGATCGACAAAGAGATGGCCCAAGTCTTAAAGGAGATCGGCCTCTCTTACGTTGGCATCAGCATCGACGGCCTGCGCGAGGTGCATGACAACTTCCGCAGAAAAGAGGGCGCTTTTGAGGCTGCTATAGAGGGTCTTAGAAATTGCAAGGAGGCTGGGATCAAGGTGGGCCTTCGTTTTACTATGAACGCCAGAAACGCAACTGAGATTGATGGCGTCTTTGATCTTATGGAGAAAGAAGATGTGCCTCGCATCTGTTTTTATCATTTGGTCTATAGCGGACGCGGCAGTGAGCTTAAAGAGGAGGACCTAAGTCATAACGATACCCGCGCGGCTCTAGATTTAATTATCGAGCGGACAAAAAGGATGTTTGCAGCTGGCAAAAATCCCGAAGTTTTAACGGTGGACAATCATGCCGATGGGCCATATTTATACCTTAAGCTTTTAAAGGAAGACCCAGAGCGGGCGGCCAAAGCTTTAGAACTCCTTAAGATGAATGAAGGCAACTCAACGGGGATTGGCATCGGCTGCATAAGCTGGGATGGCTCGGTCTACCCCGACCAGTTCTGGAGGAATCACCTCCTGGGAAATGTGCGAGAAAGGCCATTTGGCCAGATTTGGACCGATACCTCCAATCCTTTTTTGGCGGGGCTTAAAAGTAGGAAGCCCCTGATTAAAGGAAGATGCGCGAGCTGCAAGTGGCTGAATATCTGTAACGCCAACTTTAGGGCTCGGGCTGAAGCGGTGACCGGCGACACCTGGGAGTCCGACCCGGCTTGCTACCTCACCGATGAGGAGATCGGGCTGTGAGTTAAAAGCTGTTAGTTGGTAGTTTTTAGTCTTAATGTGGTTAAAACGGCCACAAATGAGTATACTTTTAACTTGTTTTTAAGCCTCGTCTTCCTAGTGGCCGTCGGCTGATAGCTGGTGGCTGAATCTGGGGGTGTAGCTCAGTGGGAGAGCGCTACCTTCGCAAGGTAGAAGTCGGCGGTTCAAATCCGCTCACCTCCACCAAGTTTCTTCCTCCTTCATTAATTGCTATCGATCAACCTCTGACGTTAGACGGCTCAAATTCAAGCGCAAAAGCCGATAATCCATGATAATATTATTTACAGAGCAGGCCTATGAAAGAGATAAATATGAGAACTTTTACCGCTGTTGTGGAGAGATGTTCTGAGACTGGCCTTTACGTTGGGTTTATTCCAGGATTTCCCGGAGCGCACTCACAAGCCGAAACCTTAGACGAACTTAATGAAAACCTCAAAGAGGTAATTGCCATGCTTCATGAGGAGGGAGAGCCAGAATTAGAGGGCGAGTTTGTATGTATTCAGAACGCCATCAGGTTGTGATGATCAGACGCACCTATCAAGCCGTCGCGATGATTAGGCTTAAGGGGAGCGGGGAAGCGTAATGCCGACGGTGTTTAAAATCGGCTCATACAGATTTTTCTTCTACGCTGGTGATTGGGGTGAACCTAAACACATTCACGTTGAGGCCGATAAGAAAGTTGCTAAATTTTGGCTAGACCCAGTTGTGCTACAAGTTAGCGGCGGGTTTAATCGTATTGAAATTAGTCAAATCTATAAGATAATTAATGAGAACCAAAAAGAAATCGAGGAGGCCTGGGATGAATATTTCGGCACTTGAAATAGAAGTTCCAAGGATTGAAAGAGCTGATATAGCCGAAGATACATTGACGGTTGATCTTAGCGACGGAAGAACTATCTCAGTTCCTTTGGCATGGTTTCCAAGACTTATGCACTCTACCCTTAAAGAGCGCAGCAACTGGAGATTAATTGGCAAAGGTGAAGGCATTCACTGGGACGATATTGATGAAGATATCAGTGCTCAAAGTTTGCTTTTTGGGAAACCCTCAGGTGAGAGCCAAGAATCTCTCAAAAAGTGGTTAAAGAGTAGGAAATCTAGCTGATTCCAAGCCGTTAAGCTAAAAACGCTACCTTCGCAAGGCAGAAGTCGGCGGGTCAAATCCGCTCACCTCCACCAAGTTTTTCTATCCTTTTATTGTTTTGTCTCACTACTTTTCTTGACACGCCTTAAAGAAAAGTAGCAAAAGAAGGACGGCCTAATCATTTTTTTAACGGCTTTAAAATCACGGGGGCTTAAGGTGCCTGCAGAACTCGCCCCTTCGGGGCTCAAACAACTTCGGCACTTTTCTTAAGTCCCCTATTTTTCCGCCTAAAAATGATATGGCGGCTTAAAACATGGAGGCTGGCGACGGGAATCTGACAGCCCCTCTTCATTGAATATTGCCGTCGCTTGGCATAAGATTATTTGTAGCAATTTTATCATATAATTAGCTGGTCTAATGAGGATTGGAGGAACGATGGCAGGGGATCCAACGAATTTTCAAAAAGACAAAGAAGGCGCTTGGAACAAAGCGATGGATGAGGCGGCCAATACGGCCCAGGCCGCAGGCCTTGGCGCCGTTGCAGGGGGCTTGGCTGCTGCCGGCCTTGGTTTGACAAATCCCGTTGTTGGAACGGTCGGCATAGGGGCCGGGGTTGGATTTATAACCAGCGAAATAGCGCAAGCGGCCGGCGAAGCAAGCGTAGATACGGCTGGGCCTGCTTTAGAAGAGAAGATCACAAGAGAGGCAGTAGAAATGAAGAAGGAAAATCCTGATATGCCCGCTGCTGAAGCGCTTAGGATAGCCAGAGAGCAAAATACGCAAAAATAGATTCCGGCATTATTTGAGCGTCGTGTGTTATGACGCTAATTCGGGGGTCAAAGGTGTTATGAAGAAACCATATAATTGTTGCTGGGTAGACAGGCTGGGCTCTGATGTGGAAGCGTAGGCTGCGAGAGGGTGAACACGAGGCTCGTGCTACATATGCCTTGATCTTGAATCGGCTCTTCTCAGCCGCTCTTAGTGCCGCACCCCTCGACACGGTTTGCACACTCCTTAGGGTCGGTGGCCTGCAGTCCGCGAACTGGGATGCGTTTGAGGAGTCCCAGAAGGCGTTCGAGGACTACAATTGGCTGCTGAAGACCGTTCTCAGGCGTCGGGGTCTCACGTCGGGGCGCAGGGTGGGACTCCTGATGTACTGCCAGGCAGTCGAGATGACCGCACCCCACGAAGTTCTCGCGAATCTGCTCCGTTGCGCAGCGAGAAATCCGTATGTCATTGATCCCTTTGCCGACCTTGTGCGCAGGAAGAAGGAGGTTTTGTCCTCGACCATTCCACCTAGCGCCAAGCAGAAGTTCCTCAGGATCAAATATCTGGCACAGGTAGTCAGACAGACCGAACTCGAGTCCACCATCGACGACGTGTTCGACAATCGCGTCCGAAACGCCTTTTCTCACTCGGACTATATCCTCACTGACTCCAGTTTCCGCTTCAGCGAGGGGGGATTCGCCCAACATATGAACGTGGAAACCCTCGACGGTCTACTTGCGCGGGCATTCACGTTCTACGGCGTTTTCCTAGACCTGCATCGTGAATGGCTGCGCATCTTGGGTCGCGGAAAGCGCTTTCACAAATGCCCCAACTACGAGGTGCTCGAGCTCCTGGTCGCTGAGAATGAGGGGGTGTACGGCTTTCACGTTCACTTCTCCAATAGTACTCGCTCTAAGTGCAGCCGGCGCAAGTCAGGCACCGAAGCTACAAACGTGTTCTTCGAGACCGATGGCACCATCAACTACATGGTCGGGCTTCTAGACGATCTCGAGCCCGTGTGGAAGATCAATGGCTCGCCGGTCAAGGACTGGGATGAACTCGCGTAGGCTGCCCGCTCAAACCGCAACCATTATGCCCAAAGCCGTTAGGTTTGAATTATCAGTTTCCAAACAAGTAAGCGAAAAACAAGGAATTCTATGCCAAGATTGACTGAGCAGGAACAACAAGAGATCATCCGCTACGTTGAGGCGAATAAGCCTCTGCCGGAAAAGTACCGCTTTCTGCTCTTTGAAGAGAAGCGGGAGGTGGAGCTGGTCTGGAATGGCAAGACGGGCGAGGTCTGCAATATCGTCCTGCCCTTTCAGGTGATCGAGCAGGTGGACGAGCCACGGGCGGAGAGGGATATCCGCTTGCAGATGAGCCTGTTCGACGTCGACGAGCGGGGGCGTCAAATCAAGGGTTG